>JAVBSH010000100.1:0-8523 GCA_031547085.1 Bacteroidales bacterium | reverse complement strand
TCTGCGAAAGGTTAAAGCAAGAACTCGGAAAGCTTTGGAAGAGAAGATCGCGGGTGCGTTGAGTAGCATTACCGTATCTGACATTTTAGGTTGGTTCGCGGAAGATGGGTATAGTACATAATAAATTCAATTGCTATAATATGGTATTTCCCGGTAAACGGATGAATATAAGCGATGGCTTCCATATCGAAACCATTGTCATAAAAGGCTTCATAGACCTCATTACCGACTTCAAAAGCGTCCGGGTCAATGGAAGGACCGATGGCAGCATGTATTTCCGCCGGACGGCAACCGTAATCACCTATCATCATCCGGGCAACCGATCCAACGATCTGCCGGCAGGTTCCGCGCCAACCGGCATGTATTGCGGCTGTTATCTGCTTACTGGCATCATAGAGCAACACCGGCACACAATCGGCAGTGGATACGGCGATGCATATATTTTTGCAGGAAGTCAGCAGGGCATCTTTCCCTTCCAACAGAATTGTCTGCTGCTCTTGATCGGCGTTTAGGAAATGCTGATCGATAACAGCCGTTTCCGTTCCATGCATCTGATGCGGGACGAACAATTGGTCGGGCTGTAAACCAATCCAGTCGCATAAAACTTTGCGGTTGGTGTCGATGCATTCCTTGGTATCGCCTGAATAATTGCCCAGATTGAATGTGGCAAAAGCACCCGTGCTGCACCCGCCGTGTCGTGTGGTGGTGAAATGACGGATGTTTGGAAATGCTTTGAAGGATTCGAATTGACAGATAGATGGATGGTCGGATTTAAACATTTGAATATTAATACAGTATTAGCTTTTACCTCAATTCGTCACAGCATCCACATTCTTTACCAAAATGTAAGAATACAGCCTTATAGCTATGATTTTAAGCAACATACATGAATCAACATTGATGTGAAGTAACAAATAAAATATGAATCGATTACTTCTTAAACCCTATCGGATTTCTTGGTTTGTCAATCCATCTGTTTTTAGATTGGAGTTCAGCCAATGTTTCATTGATCAGTTCAAGTTGCATCCGCGTATCTTCATTGATGTCATTATAATCAGTAAAGACATCTTCGATGTACTGTTTTAATTGACGGACTTCATCTTGCAATTTCTTTACTTCATTTATTGGCGGGTTTATTATCAATTGGCGCAGTGCAACAAAGGCGCGAGCTATCATTATGCTTGCCTCAATGGCAACATCACTTTTAAGGACGTTTGCCGACATGGTTACCCCATGTTCTGTAAATGCATAGGGAAGGTATCTTGTACCTCCCCAACTTGAGGTCACAATTTGTGACCTCAAGTCTATAAGCTCTTGTCTTGTAAGTTGAAACATAAAATCAGGTGGGAATTTTCTAATATTTCGTTTTACTGCTTGATTAAGCGCTTTTGTTTCCACTTGATACATTTCAGCAAGGTCAAAGTCCAGCATTACCCTGAATCCCCTGATCTCGTACCTCTTATTTTGAACCACCTGCAATTCCATAATTTTTGTCTAAACTAAAATCATGTGCAAATATAAAAGAATAAAGATTATCAAATAGACGAGTTGCTTACATTTTTCACCATGAAGTGTAACCGGTTCAGGATGTTCACTTCGCTCATACCGCTATCAAAATCAAGGAACAGTAGGTTCATATCGGGATAACGGTCACGGATACGTTTTTCGACACCTTTGGATACCACGTGATTGGCAATACAGCCAAAGGGTTGTACGCTCACCACATTGTTCACGCCGCTTTCGGCAAAGGCAGCAATTTCGCCGGGAATGAGCCAACCCTCGCCAAATTGATTGGCTAAGTTGAGAATTTCCGATGCTTTAGCCGACATGTCGCGGATATCGTGCGACGGTTCGTAACGGTTGTAACGCTTCAGAATACGGTTGTTGCGTTTCACGAAACGATTGGCATACTGTTCGAAGAAATACACCATCATGTCCGACCACGATGACGAACGGCGCAGGTGATGCCGTTTGTTTACGTCAATATTCACGAAACTTTGCAGAAAGAAGTCGATAAGCGGTGGTACCACCACTTCTACACCTTGAGATACCAGCCAATCGACCATATTCAGGTTGCCAAATGAATTGTATTTGATGTAAATTTCGCCAACAATACCGATGCGCGGATGATGGAGGCTATCCACCGGCACAGCGTTGAAATCGGTTACTGCACGGCGCAGCAGATGGAAAATGCCCGATACATCTTTACGTAGCATACGGGGTTGGATTGCCCTCAGGTATTTTTCGAGCAGGTGAGCCGAGTCGCCTTTGCGGATTTCGCGTACCACCGTTGAATAGTACATCGTAGCAAGGCTGTCCGAATAACAAAGTGCAGCAAATACGGTGGGCAACAATTTCATCCAGTTAACCTCAAAGCCAGGCTGGCTGTTGATAATCTTTCCCTCGGTCCCGATAGCGATGACCGGCACATCTTCGAACCCTGCTGCAATCAATGCTTTTTTAATCAGCGACAAGTACGTTGATGCACGGCACTGGCCGCCTGTCTGGGTGATGCCGACCGCCACCTCGTCACGGTTATATCGTCCGCTTTGCAAAGCCTTGATGATGTCGCCCACCACGATGGTTGCCGGGTAGCAAATTTCGTTGTTGGCATATTTCAACCCTGCTTCCACCGACGCTTTATCGGCAGTGGGCAGGTTTTTGAGCTTGTAACCTGCCAAGGCAAATAGTGGCGGTAGCAGGCGCGAATAAATATGAGAAAAACAAGGGGCCAGGATGGTACGATGACGGTCTTCCTTCTCGAAAAAAGCAACCTGTGTACGTTCCGTTTGCGGCAACGATGCATCGGATGTGTTGCGCAAGGCAAATGATTCGAGCATCGAACGCAACCGTAAACGTAATGATCCGGTGCTGGTGATTTCGTCTACACGCACCAGTGTGAATGCTTTACCGTTACTTTTTAATATTTCGCGTGTTTCGTTGATGGTAATAGCATCGGGACCACACCCAAACGAGTTGATCTGCACCAGTTGCACATTGCCGGCCTGGCTACCGGTCCATGCCGCTGCATGGTAGATGCGGTTGGGGTATGTCCATTGCGGTAACACTTGCAAACCGGGCAGAGGCATCAACTCGCTTACAGAATCTTCGGACAATACATCGGCACCCATTTCGGCCAGCATGTCGGGTACTTTGCTGTTGATCAGCGAGTCGGTATGGTAGGGCCGACCGGTGAGCACAATGATGGTGCGGTCTTCTGCATTGGCCTTGGTAATAATTTCGCGTGCGCGATCAGCAAGGCTTTTTTTGAAGGCGGATTGCGCCTCTTTTGCTTCCGCGAAAGCCTTCCGGAACGTAACTTTATCTGTCCCTAGCATTCGCAAATAACGATAACAGGCTTTTTCGAGCAATTGCTCATCGGCAAACGATATGACAGGACTATCCATCGGGATGCCCCAACGTGCTTCCGGGTTTACCGAACTGCGGATGACCTCGGCATAACTGCTCACAATGGGGCAATTGTATGCATTGACAGCATCCTTGTGTTCGAACCGTTCGTAGATGACCATCGGGTAAAAGATACGCTCCACCCGGCGTTCGGCCAGGTCGTAGATATGGCCATGTACAAGCTTGGCAGGAAAGCAGATACTGTCGGACATGATGGTTCCAAGACCTTTTTCATACATTTTCATGGTCGACGGAGCCGAAAGAATGATTTCAATACCACAACCGCGCAATAAAGCGCTCCAGAACGGCAGATTCTCGAACATATTCAACACGCGCGGTATGCCGACGACATGACGCGGTGCAGCCGGCTGTTCAACGACACATCCATTGAGCAGTTCATTTTTATATTGATACAGGTTTTCACCTTGTTCGGTCGCTTTCCCCTTGTTGGTAAAAACTTTCTCACATTTGTTACCCGAATAGTACGAGTTACCGCTTGCAAAGGTAAATTTAGTGACTACACAAAGATTTTCACAACCTTTGCAGCGCAATTGTTTACTCTGGTAATCGGTCAACTGGTCGAGTTTATCTAATTGCAGACCGGATTTAAGATTCATATCTTTTGAATTGTTATCTTCCATCGTTATTTATGTCTTGAAGAAACTTCATAACAGTCTGGTGAAACATTTCCGGCATTTTGAACATCCAGAAATGATCACTATCCGAAATAATCAACCGTTTGGAACCGACGATGGCACGGCTAATTTCATCGTTCTGACGTTGGCTCACCATATCATTTTCGCCTGTTACTGCCAGCGTAGGTACGGTAATCCGTGATATTTCTTCGATGGTCAGGTTGGGTTGGTATACCATCAGACTCCATATTTCCTTCCGCTTGCGATAGCTTGCTGAAAACAGGGCCGTTACAAATAACCAGATGTATACCAGTCGGATAACCAGTCGCGATGTCCAACGCAATCCTTTTGGATCGTAATTCGCACCCAGTAAAATCATCGACGCGATGCATTTCGGGGCGGTTAATGCTAAATGTAGCGCAGTAATCGCACCATCGCTGAACCCAACAACATGTGCTTTGTCGATTTGGAGCTTATCAAGTACGGCAACCAAGTCCGCCGCAAAGGTATAGAAATCGAAGGGTGCTGTTCCCCTTGTCGATTGACCATGTCCACGGGTATCTATGGCTACCGTCCTGTAATATTGAGAGAAGTAGCGAATATTGGTGTCGAAAATATGCAGATCCTCTCCGTTACCGTGTAATAATACCAGTACCGGGGCGTCTGCAGGACCGGATGTTTCGCAATGAATCAGCGCATCGCCCGATCGTATGTCCTGTGCGTGCGGATCGGCCGGAAGAACCTGCTGCTTCGCCGGTTTACCGGCTGTCAGGATATGCTTCCGGAGCGTCTGAGTGGCCCACTGCTTAAACCGGATAGCCTGTTGGTTGTTAATGTGGAGTCCAACAGCAATAACGGCATCAAGATGATAAAAACCGATCTTCCGCCGAATCTCCCTTTTTCCTTCCGTTTGAACTATTAAAAAATCCTTAATAGTTAAATCTTTCTGTAAAACAGCAGATTGATACATGTTTTTCAGATGTATATTGATATTGGCAACTGTAGTTCCGAACAGTTCGGCCATCATCTTTTGCGAAAACCAAAACATTTCGTCGGCAAACATTACCTCGATTTTCATGTCGCTTTCGGGCGATGTGAAAACGATTAGATCAGAAATGGCCTGATCATTCATGTTATTTCTTTATTGAAATACCCACCATTACCGTAGTTTCAGTAGAATTATTCCAAACCGAGTGCGGAATATTGCCCTCTACAAGGTACGACTTGTTTTCTTTCAGGATAATTTCCTTATTGTCCAGAAGTATTTTAGCTTCTCCCTGCACCACAATGAAAAGGTGATGATGCGAGTGCACATGTTTCTCCAACGGTCCGCCGCCATTTGGCTCAAGGTAAGCAATGGAACCGTCGATAATTTCCCCGGCATTCCCGAATAGTTTCTTTGCCAGGAAATGAATATGATTAGGTGGTGTGATGAAATCGGATGTCAACATATTGTTCAGATGTGTGGAAAAAGTTTAGTCAAGCTATCAGGCATATATTTGTTCCATTTCGAGACTTCGTAGGTCTTGAAGAGCTACGAGGTCATCAGTTTGGCCTGCCATTTTCTGCCATTGCCTGTGTGCTATGATGGCTGCACCATACGCGCCCATCAGTTCGGGGATATCCGTCATCACCACGGGCTTTTTCGACAATAATTCCAAAGCCCGTCGCACCGACGGGTTACGGAATGTACCCCCCTGTACCGACAACCGGTCACCAAGATCATCCATATTAGTAACATTTAACACTTTGATCAGTGCATTCTTGATTACTGAATACGACAATCCGGCGGCAATATCCTCAACAGTAGCGTTTTCTCGTAAAGATTGTTTCACTTTCGAGTTCATGAATACCGTACAACGTGTGCCTAAGTCGCATGGAGCAGTGGATTGACAGGCTCTGCGGGCAAACTCTTGTACGGGCATGCCGAGGTTTTTACCAAATGTTTCGATAAAGGAGCCGCAGCCGGATGAACATGATTCATTCAGTTCGATACGTTGTATAACTCCATCACGTACGAAGATTGCTTTCATATCCTGCCCGCCGATATCGAGGATAAACGACACGCGTGGATCGATGTGGCTGGCACCGGCATAATGGGCAATGGTTTCTACCACGCCATCGTCAATGGCAAAAGCTGCTTTGATGAGGTCTTCGCCGTAACCGGTCACCACGCTGCGGCGGATGATAAGCTGCCGGCCAGCGGCAGAAACTTCATTTCGGAACTGCTGCAACCCGGCATGTACGGTTTCCACAGGTTGGCCTTCGTTGTTACGGTAATAGCCGAACAAGAGTTCGTTATCCTCGCCTAATACCACGATTTTGGTAGTGGTGGAACCCGAGTCGATACCCACGAAACATCCCTTTCCTTTGTATTCGGCCAATGACGTGCGTTTGACAGCTACAGGCTTGTGTTCCTTTTGCCAGGACCGCCATTCGGCGTCGGAGCGGAATAAGGGTGTTAACCGGTTGGTGGCGGTTATTTTGTGCTGTTGCGGTTTTTCGGCAATGGTTGCCAACAATTGGCTCATTGGGACGGCATTGTCGCACTTGCAAGCCAATGCTGCACCCAAAGCGGGAATTATTTCCGGATGTTCCGGGCGAATCATGTCCGCCTGGGTGATATTCAATACACGTACAAAAGCAGTAGTGAGTTCGGGTAGGAAAGTGAACGGCCCACCGATGAACATCACCTGCGGCAACACATCGTAACCACGTGCCAGTGTATTGATGCTCTGCACGGCTACCGCATGGAACACCGATGCAACAATATCTTCCTTCGGTATCTTCCGGCTGATGAGGTTCTGTACATCCGTCTTGGCAAAGACGCCACACCGAGAAGCTATCGGGTAAATGTTGTGATATTGTGCCGCCAACTGGCTCATATCAGCTGTTTCCACATTCAGCAAAGCAGCCATCTGGTCGATAAATGCGCCTGTTCCACCCGCACAGCTACCGTTCATGCGGATATCGGGCATACGGTTCTCAGCAAAGAAAATCATCTTCGAATCCTCGCCGCCGATATCGATCAACGTTTTTACCTGCGGATAGAGTTGTTGTATCACTTCGGTAGCGGCTATCAACTCTTGGATAAACTCGATGCCGGTATTCTCGCAAACACCCATACCTGCCGACCCCGTAATAGTGAGAGCTACCGGCTCATCGCCAACAATAGCCGACGAACCGGAAAGCAACGCCGATACAGTCTCGTAAATTTGCGTGTTGTGACGCACATAATCGGTGTGCACCAGCTTTGATTGCCCGTCGACAACCGCGATTTTTGCCGTGGTAGAACCTACGTCTAAGCCTATTTTATACATTTTCGATTTTTGATTTTTGATTATGGAACGCGGATGACACGGATGGAACGGATTAAAACGGATCTTTTATCTGTGAAAAATCCGCCTAATCCGCGTCATAAGCCTTCTATTTCTGGCAAACAGGGCAATAATATATTGCTCCGCCAAGGTATGCTTCTTTCACAATCGCCCCACCACAGTTGGGACACGGATTCTTCAATGTGTTCTTCGACAGGATGGTTTTGTAACCGCCATCCTGTCCCAGGAAATCTTTCTCAGTATCACGTCCGCCATCATCGGTCATGCGATGCAGGGTTGTTTTCAGGCTATGAAATAGTTCCTCTTTCTCAAAATCCGTGATTGTAGATTTTTTGCGCTTAGGGTGAATACTGCCATTGAAAAGGATATCCTGCAACACACCGTTACCCAGGCCGGGAATACGTTGTTCGGTAGCCAACAGCGCCTTCATAGACATATCCTTGGTAACATTCGTAAAAATGTTTTCGAACAACTGCTCGTTGAAAGCATCGTCGAGCGGTGAAATACTGGCAAGACTGCCTTGATAGTATTTGTTATCGAATGTGCCCCGATAAGCCCATATCCCGCCGTACATAGCCACAGTATAAGCCACGCAACCACCATTGTCAAACTCAATGGCTAATTGATACTTTGAGGGAAGCGCTTCCTTTGATGCGTAATATCGCATGTTCGTACCATCGCCAATGGTAATGAACGTATCTTTGTCGCAGCAGATATCAACAAACATACCATGACCTCGCACCGACGATACCTGTCGTCCCGCAAGAAACTGATGATATGATGCAGGATCGCCGTTGTACCACGCAAATTTGTGCGGACTCGTGGCATTGAATACGTTGACAATCCGTTTACCTGTTAACAGGTCATTCGCCTGTAAGCTGATTACTCTTGATTCAGGAATTTCTAACATAATGAATTCATTAAATGATTATCAGGTACGATGTTGTTCGGGTGTTGTTCGGACGAGGTTGTACCTCGTCCGAACACAATCATTAACACTCTTAGTTTTTAATATATTTCATCAGGAAATCAAGAATATGTTGTTTCCGGTTGTTGATAAACTCGCGGAAATGCTCTTCGTTTTCGTCAAGAAAAAACTTGGTAACCATCGGTTTGAACACGAATGGCATGATACACATCCC
>JAVBSH010000115.1:0-25080 GCA_031547085.1 Bacteroidales bacterium | reverse complement strand
CATTTCGGCATGCATCACATAATGTTCGGTGTTCGCCGGGAAATGTGATTTCATTTCGGCAGGCATGTCTTTGTAAAACATCACCTGTTTATTTTCGATGTTGAAAACTGTTTCATAAAATGCAATGGCTTCGCCTGCCTTTCCTGCAAAATTAATGAATGGAACGATCATATTTTTAATGTTTTGGTTATTATATGCTCATTGCACTGGCCGGATGACGTATGAATATGAATACGAATCGTCCAGCATGCGGTATTGCGGCAACTGCCGTGCACCCCAACTGTTATCGCCCGCCAATCCCAACTGCTTCAGGTCGATATTCACGTAGAGTGCATTACGCGGGTCGATATCCGTGGAATGTTGTTGTTTTTTGGTGAGGCCAGGATCAAAATCTTCGTCGGCATTGTGCCTGGCATTGAAACAGATAGGCGTATCGTACCCTTCGAATTGTATGCCCATGCCATTGTCGTCGGTAAACGACACGTAGCGTATGTCGGTACGATAGCCGTTTTCCTGCGGACGGATGTAGTCAAACTTGAGATCGTCTACATTGCAACGATACTTACCCACGAATGCCGATCGTTTGCGGTCGTTGTAATTCTCCCACGGGCCGCGGCCATAATATTTCACATTGGCGAAATTTACAGGCAACTGCATCTTCATCCCAAAACGGGATGGTTCAGGATGTTCTTTTCCTTTAAAGTCGACATTGGCAGTCACTTTCACCGAACCGTCATTGCGGATCAAATAAGTGGTGGTGTATGGGATATCGAGGTATTTAAGTTTCGCGGCTACAACAACCTCAATACCTTCGGCAGTTTGCTGCTTTACGTCTACGCTTTCTACTGTACGGTCGTCGCCTGCCGTACGCCATATATTGCCATTACGTTGTTGGTTGTAACCGAAATCATTGTCGGTAGGAGCACGCCAGAAGTTGGGCGTTGGTGCAACGGTAAGTAACCGGTTACCCTTGAAACTATATTCGGTAAGTAACCCGGACGAAAGGGAAATAGCGCCTTTCACGTTGCCGCTTTCGAATTGGAGTATCTTTTCCGAACTTCTCCAACCTTTACGTTCGGTTTGTTCCACCTTCAGGTTGCCTTGCGGTGATGTCTTTGTGAAGAAATTGTTTTTCGGGAAAGCAAATTCTTCCTCGGCAACGAGGTGTCCGGCAGGAACAACATCAGTAGCCTTACGGGTAAAAGCTTTCACGCGGACAAAATATTCATCGCCGTTAGCGAATTGTATTGCCGGCAGGGGAAGTGTCACATCGGTGTCGGCAAGCGGTTTCCCGGCAACAGTGAATGCATTTGACTGAGTCAACTCGCCATTCCGGTATAGTTCCCATTTATAATCGTAAACATCAAGATTGGTGAACAAGTGGTGGTTACTCATGCGGATTTTACCCTTTTCGATGTCCATAGCCTTCATCCAGATGGGCTGATAGACTTTCTTCACTTCGTGAAGGCCAGGATGTACCGAGCGGTCGGCATTTACCAAACCGTTGGCGCAGAAATTTTCGTCGTGCGTCCATCGGTGTCCGCCAAGGTCGCCGCCATAAGCCCAGTACTTGCGACCTTGTTCGTCGCGGGCTTCCAATCCTTGGTCTACCCAATCCCAAATGAAACCTCCCTGTAACACAGGGTATTTCATGATCACATCCCACAATTCTTGGAAATTACCAGTACTGTTTCCCATCGCATGTGCGTATTCGCACTGTATGTAAGGACGGGTGATATCCATACGTTCGGCATAACGCACCATGCCTTCAATGCGGTCGTACATCGGACAAACAATGTCGGTGAATGCATTCTGCCCGGCACGTTCGTATTGTACGGTACGGTGCGCCTTGTCATTCTCCTTCAGCCACTTGTAGGTTTCCTCGTAGTTAGGACCGAAATCACTCTCGTTTCCGAGTGACCAACCAATAAGGCTGGGGAAATTTTTATCGCGTTCGAACATACGGATGGTGCGGTCGAGATGTTGCGCTTTCCATGCTTCGATAAACGACGGATGACGGGCACGGTCGAAACCATCTAACCCGTGTACCTCGATATTGGCTTCATCTACCACATAGAGGCCGTATTTATCACATAACTTATATACTTCGGGGCTTTGCGGATAATGGCTGGTACGGATAGCGTTGTAGTTGTTCTGTTTCAACAGTTGAATGTCTTTTAACTTGGTGGCTTCGTCCACATAATGACCGTATTTTTCGTGGTGCTCATGGATATCTGTTCCGCAAATAAGTATCGGCTTGCCATTGATGAGCAGTTGCTTGTTACGCACTTCCATTTTACGAAAACCCGTTTTACAACCCGCCATTTCGAGTGTCTGTCCCCTGTCGTCCTTCAGTTCAATGCATATGGTATACAAGTTCGGGAACTCAGCGCTCCATAACTTCGGCGCTTTCACATTGGCTGAAAATGAAATGGTTTGTTGCTGTTTGGAATCAATATCCTTTACGGAAAGTTTTTTTGTTACTATTGTTTTTTGTTGTTCATCCAGCAACGATACTTCTACCTGGTATTTCCCCGATTTATTACCGGTAAAGTTATGGATGTCAATGTCAGCCTTTAAAATACCATTTTGGTAATTATTATCCAGATCGCCCACCACAAAAAAGTCTTCAATGGACACTTTGGGGCGTGCAACCAGCAGAACGTCACGTTCAATGCCTGCAAGACGCCAAAAATCCTGATCTTCGAGGTATGAGGCATCGCTCCATTTAAATACCTGCAAAGCCAGTAGGTTTTTGCCCGGTTTCAGGTAAGGTGTGATATCGAATTCGGCGGGCGTCTTGGCAGCTTTCGAATAACCTACTTCCTTGCCGTTGACATAAATGAAAGCAGCTCCCGAAATGGATCCGAAATAGAGGATGATTTCTTTTCCGTCAAACGAAGCCGGTAGTTCAAAAGTTGTACGGTAAGTACCAATGGGTAGGTCATTATTATCCACAAACGGAGGATTGACCGGAAAAATATACCTGATGTTGGTATACACCGGTATGCCGAAGCCTTGGGTTTCCCAACTTCCCGGCACGCGGATATCCTTCCATGAAGCATCGTTCAGGCTTTCGGAATAGAAATCGACAGGGCGTTGTGCCACGTTTTCAGCGAAACTGAATTTCCACACCCCGTTGAGGCTTTTCACATAAGGCGAGGCGAATTTATTATCGGCCATAAGCTGTTGCAGGTTGGCATATGGGATAAAATCGGCGCGGGGTGGCTCCTTTCCTTTATCGACAAACTCGGGACGTTCCCACAAATTGTTCTGTGCAAACAGGTTGCACGAGCACAGTAACAGGACTGCTAATAAAATTTGTTTCATGATAATAAGAATATTTGATTTTGTAAGGTTTAATTTGATTTACGCGGACAAAGTTAAGAAACATATCATAAATTTTTACCTTTGTGGAATTCGAAAATAACCAAATAAAGAATTGAAAGCTTATCAATCTATACCGGTAGTATTCAACATTATGGTCAAGCCATTTGGCCCGGTATGTAATCTGGATTGCAGCTATTGTTACTATCTTGAAAAAGAGAAGATGTACGACACTTCGACACGTTTCAGGATGAGCGAACAAGTGCTAGAAAAGTTTATCGACGAATATATTGCATCGCAGAACGTACCGGTGGTACAGTTTGTGTGGCATGGCGGCGAACCTACCATGCTGGGGATGGATTATTACAAAAAGGTACTTGAACTGCAAAGCAAATACAGCCGCGGCCGTAGTATAGAAAATGTACTGCAAACCAACGGTACGTTGCTCGATGACGACTGGTGCCGCTTTTTCCGCGACAACCACTTTCTCATCGGTATCTCTATTGACGGGCCGGAGCACGTCCACGACTGTTACCGCAAGAATAAGGCCGGGCAACCATCGTTTGCCAAAGTAATGCAAGGCCTTGAATTACTGGTAAAACATCAGGTGGAATTCAATACTTTGTCGGTAGTGAATGACTACAATGCACAATATCCATTGGAGACATACCGTTTCCTGAAAAGCACAGGCAGTCACTATATGCAGTTTACGCCTATTGTGGAACGTATTGCAACGCACGTCCCGGAAAATTCGCTGCATCTGATGGCAGGAAGCGATCAGAATGAAAGCCGGTTGACTCCATGGTCGGTGAAAGCATTGGACTATGGCCGGTTCCTGTGCGAGATTTTCGACGACTGGGTGTTACATGATGTGGGTACCTATTTTGTCCCGACTTTCGATTCGATTTTAGCCAACTGGGTGGGAAGCATGACATCTATCTGTGTGCATGCCGAAACATGCGGACATGCAGGTGCCATCGAACACAACGGCGACGTGTTTGCTTGCGACCATTATGTTTTCCCAGAATACAAGCTAGGCAACATACATACTGATTCCTTGGTATCAATGATGTATTCGCCACGCCAAATCCAATTCGGACAGGCCAAACGAACCGCTCTTCCGCAATATTGCCGCGAATGCGAATATTTGTTTGCCTGTAATGGCGAATGTCCCAAAAACAGGATTCATAAAACACCTTCGGGTGAACCCGGATTGAATTATCTTTGCAGTGGATTAAAGCCCTTTTATGCACATGTGGCTCCTTATATGGACTTTATGGCCGAAGAGCTTGCCAATGAGCGTCCTCCGGCTAATGTAATGGCTTGGGCCCGCGAACGGATTAAAAGTAAACCGGTAGTAAAAAATGTCCCTGTAACAAAATCCATTGCCCGGATGACCATCAAACCGAATGATCCGTGTCCGTGCGGAAGCGGGAAAAAGTATAAACAATGTTGCCGGAATAGAATGAGAGGTGAGAGATGAAAAGTGAGAAGTGGCAAAAGTCAATCGTATAAAAACATATAACAATCGTATAAAAAAATGCAAAAACCTTCCATACCTAAAGGAACCCGTGATTTTACGCCAGCTGAAATGGTGAAACGTAATTACATTTTCGATACCATCAAAACTGTTTTTCAACGGTTCGGTTTCCAACCGATAGAAACGCCGGCCATGGAAAACCTGTCTACATTGCTTGGTAAATACGGTGAAGAGGGTGATAAATTGTTATTCCGGATACTCAATTCAGGTGATTTCCTTTCGGAAGTGAACGATGCAGAATTCTCAGAGAAGAACCTGAACAAGCTGTCGCTGAAAATGTGTGAGAAGGGTTTGCGGTACGACCTCACTGTGCCGTTTGCCCGGTTTGTGGTGCAACATCAGGGCGAAATCAATTTTCCATTCAAACGTTACCAGATACAACCCGTGTGGCGTGCCGACCGACCGCAAAAAGGCCGTTATCGTGAGTTTTACCAATGTGATGTGGACGTGGTAGGTAGCAATTCGTTACTCAACGAAGCAGAACTGTTACAAATTATCGCCGAAGTGTTCAAGGCTTTAAATATCCGGGTAGTAGTGAAATTGAACAACCGGAAGATTTTGAGCGGAATTGCCGAACTGATCGGGCAAAGCGACAAAATCACAGATATTACGGTAGCCATTGATAAACTTGAAAAGATCGGCATCGAAAAAGTGAACGAGGAACTCTTATCCAAAGGCTTGTCGCAAGAGGCTATCGATGCATTGCAACCTGTAATCAGGCTTTCGGGTAGCAATCAGGAAAAACTCGGCCAACTGGAACACCTGTTCGATGGAAATGCTGTCGGACAAGCTGGTGTGGCCGAGATGCGTACCATCCTTGCTTATACCGAATCAATGAAAGTGTCTGTACCTGTGGAGCTTGACCTGACATTAGCCCGTGGACTGAACTATTATACAGGAGCTATTTTCGAAGTGAAAGCGCAGGATGTGCAGATCGGCAGTATCTGCGGCGGCGGCCGATACGACAACCTGACAGGTATTTTCGGGTTGCCAGATGTTTCGGGTGTAGGAATCTCTTTCGGAGCCGACCGTATCTACGATGTTCTCACGCAACTGGATGCTTATCCTGCCAACACGGCACAAACAACCAAATTGTTGTTCATCAACTTCGGATCAGCCGAAGAACAATATGTATTACCGCTGTTGGCAAAGGTTCGTGCTGCGGGTATCAATGCTGAGATATACCCGGAAGCCGCTAAGATGAAAAAACAAATGGCTTATGCCAACAGCAAGGCGGTGGCTTATGTGGCAATGGTGGGTAAAAATGAAATGGAAAGTAATCATGTCAGCCTTAAAAATATGGCCACAGGCGAACAAACCACTGTAACGCCGGATGAAATGATCAATATGTTGATCAAGGATTGATATTTCGGTACTGAAAGCAGTCTCCACAATGTCGTTTACGATATTTTATTGATAACACGACATTAGTGAATTGAAAACAGTTTCAAGTTAGGAATAAAGACAAAATAAATTACCCAACCTGTCACTGTTCGTAGTTGAAGTAGCCCGTTAGGGCTTTCACGTCAATAGAGAGGGACATTCGAGGATTATATCCTTTGTCCGTAGGACATCAACCTACGACTGTGAAGGTTGATCCCCTACAGGAAAAGAGGTATGGTCGACTCTAGTGCTATTGACGTTCAATGCCCTAACGGGCAACTTAGCGGAAACAATCCCACAAACGAATGTGAGTAATTTCTCACATAGCATGATCATCAAACATGGGAATTTTATTTTGAACACGTTCCTTACATAACTGAAATCGTTGCAGGACTACTAATATTTCTACCCATCATACAGTAAACGATATTGTATCTTCGAGAAAACCGCCGTCTTTGAGTATTTTCATTGCCCGCGGCACATCACTTTCCTTTACCTGTATTTTGATGCCGCTCACGGCCAATCCGGTGTATGGTACAGACATTGCATCCTGTACAAAGCATTCAATACCTTCCGATTCGAGTAAACTGCAGGGAATACCTGTTTCATGAATATGAAAAAAAGAGATGATTGTGATTAATTTTTCCATGATATTTTCAAATTTTGAAAAAGATAACGATTGACAAATCGTATACAAAAATACGATTTTTATGATAACGTATCAAAAGTCATCATTGTTTTTTACCACCGATGTGCGTCAGCTTCCATCCACCGTCCTTGCACACGGAGTGTTTGTTCAATCACATCGCGTACACAACCTTTGGCTGCGCCTTTGTGTGATATGTAATCAGCTATTTCTTTGATTTCAGTGGCAGCATCAGCGGGACAAGCAGCCGCACCGGAGCGTCGCATTACTTCGATGTCGGGGATATCGTCACCCATATACAATATCTGGTCAAATGTCAGTTGGTTACGTTTGGCGAAATCTTCCAGGTCAAGAATCTTGTCGGACGATTTCAGATAGATGTCGTTAACTCCCAAAACCGCAAATCGTATTCGTATAGATTCGGTGTTGCCGCCGGTGATGATCGCAATAGGATATCCTTTCCGTCGAGCATATTGTACCGCATAGCCATCTTTTACATTCATGGTACGCATCAGTTCGCCCGAGGGATGTAACATCAGCATGTCGGAAAACACACCGTCAACATCGAAAGCAAATGCTTTTATATGATTCAACTTTTCTTTAAAAGTCATAGCCATGGGTATTTAGCTATTCTTTTTCGAAAACATTCGTTTCCAGAATCCCCGTGGTTGTTCCTCATCCATGTAATAACTGTTATAATAGCTACCGTAACCACTGTAATTGTAGCCGTAACCATAATTATAACTGTATCGGTATTTTCCTAATCCATAGGTAGATCCGTGGCTAACATCATTCACGACCAAGCTAAGGCCTTTCATTTCTGAACGTTGCTGTAAATCATTGGCCAACAGGAGTGAATCTTTTGATGAGAAGCTCTGTCTCACTACGAAAAGATTAACATTCGCATATTGAGCCAGCAACAAACTATCCACAACAATTGCTACCGGAGGGGTGTCAATCACAATAAAATCGAAATCCCGTTCGGCCTGATCCAGAAGTTGTTTCATTTCCAGCGTTTCAATCAGTTCGGCAGGATTGGGAGGAACAGGGCCGGATGGTGCAACATAAAGATTATTGACATTGGTTGGGTGGATGATATCTTCGTACTTCGAATCGCCAATCAAATATGTGCTGATACCTTCGCGGTTATCGATATTGAAAACCTTATTGATCCTTGGCTTTCGTAAATCGAGTCCCATTAATAGTACCTTTTTACCTGAATGTGCAATAATAGTAGCAAGGTTGGTGGATATAAACGTTTTACCTTCACCGCTGACCGTCGACGTAACATTAATGATTTTACCGGACTTGTCCCGCAGGATATAATGCAGGTTCGTACGCAAAGCCCTGAACGATTCAGACAAGGGCGAAGCCGGGTTTTCGGCCACCGGCACTTCCGAATCCTTGTTGTTATGTCCGATGGTACCAACTACCGGTACGGTTGTTGAGCTTTTAATTTCCTGCAAATCGGTAATCGTACGGTTGAAAAAATCGATCACAAAGATCAGCGCCAGCGGGATAAGCACGCCCAGTGCAATTGCAATCATATTGTTTCGGCTCTTTTTCGGTGATATTTGACCCGCATTTTGCGCCATGGCATAATCGAGCACCTTGTTGTCGGCCACGTTCGACGCTTTCGAAATGGCTGCATCCGCCCTCTTTTTCAACATGAAATTGTAGGTCTCATTATTGACATTGAACTTGCGTTGAATGTTCAATAACTGTCGTTCGGTACCAGGGAGTTTCAACAAATCTTTCCGTCCCAGATCGATCCGCTTATTGACATCATTGAGGGTTAGGTTAGTGGACGTGATCAACTGATTGACATTCTCATGCAACGACGCCAGTATGGAATTAATCTGGATATTCAATTCCTTGACAATAGGGTTCTTTTCAGGATTACTACTGTATGAGTGTACAATTTTTTTTGCGCTCAACGAAGCCAGTTCGCTTACCGAAGAGTTCAGCAGCGCATCGTTGATACCGATGATGGAAGGCGCAACCACTTGGTCTAAATTCCGTTCACTGTCAATATAATCTTTCAGATACTCATAATAGTTCAATTGCATCTGAATCTCCCGTTGTTCTAATTCCAACTTTAATAAACGTTCGAAAACAGCGCTTCCTTCCTGGCTGAAATCAAACATTTCATTATTCATCCGGAATTTCTGCAATGCATCTTCTGTTCGTCCCAACGAATCTTTTACGGACATTAACTGTTCGTCGATAAACTGGATGGTATTGATCGACGTTTGATTTTTCTCGTCTAATCCGTTCTTAATATACACATCCATCAAGGTGTTCAGGTAATCGACTTCCTTTTGGGCGTTTGGTCCCGAAATGGACAATGTAAGCACGCTTCCCCGCTTGTCGTTCGGGGTAATGGTCACCTTTCCCCTGTGCTGGTTAACCAACGAATTGAAGTTATTGACAATAAAGAAAAATTTCTTATTGACCATCTCATCCGGATTCACATATCTGTTCAGTTGGATCGTAAAACGGAAAAGCGGATGATCAAATTTCTCACCAATGGTGATCGTTTTGTTGATGTTCTCACCAATGCTGATTTGGCACTGGTTATCGGGCAGAAAGATCACATCTATACGTGTTCCGTAAGCAACCAAACTGTCGGGAATTACAACAAAAGGCGCAGTGGGATACAACAACGATTCGCGTACACGCCCTACTGCGTAATAACTGATACCAAAGTCCAGTTTTTTCAAAGTCTTAGCTGCCATCGAATACGATTTGAGGATGGCGATTTCGTTATCGATATTCTTTCTCGGGCTATACCTGTCCAGCACATTGACAAGCAGTTCGGCAGTAGATTTCTTTTCTTCGTTGATGATCAGCGATGCGGTGGCGCTGTAAATCGGAACCGTGTACCTGTTGACTACCCACGAAATTGTGTAAGCCACAATGACCGATAAAACAAACCAATACCATCGGCGGAGTACCTTGTTCAGTAATTTCTTAAAGTCGAATCCTTCTTCCTGGTTTGGCTGGTATTGTTCCTGATATTCCGTCATAACCTATTTAGTAAGTGATACGATAGCAACAACTAACGCAAGCGATGATGATATTGCTGAAATGTAAGTAACGACATCGGACACATTAACCCTGAAAATCGTCCTTGGTAGGGGCTCTACATATACCATATCGTTGGGTTGCAGGTAAAATACCGGAGACGACAGCGCATTCCGGTCTGTCAAATCAATGGGATGCATCACAACACCTTCCTTTGTCGTACGGTATACCATAATTTCCTTTCGGTTGCCATAATAACTCATATCGCCGGCCAGAGATAAAGCTTCCATAATCGTTGCCCGATCGCGGTACACGACATATTCGCCTGGTGATTTTACTTCGCCTACGATATTGATCCTGAATCCGCCCAAACGCACAGTCACCTGAACATTATATACTATTTCTGATATTTTTTGATGGACGAGCTGTTCCACCTGTGCTACTGTATGTCCGGCTGCTTGTATTTTACCTATTAAAGGCATTTCAATATTCCCTTCAATATCGATAGGATAGCCCGAAAAATAGAGGTAAGAACCGCCGATAGATGTTTGTTGCTGTTGCGAAGAAGTTGCGTTAAATAATGTAGCATATTCCTCTTTATCTGTTTGTACCCTGATGTACAATACATCATTCGATTGTAGCCGGTATTCCTTGATAACTTGTTGGTAAATTGTGTCATGTGATACATTCTTTTTGGCTTGCAAGTAACGATGCTTGCGTGTGCCACACGAACATACCAGGATTATGATAAACAACAATAAAATAAAGCTATTTTTGTGATGCATCCTTCTAATTTAGAAACAAACAACAAAGGTAATTATTATTGACCTAATAACAACAGAGCTACGATGAAAACTTTAATTCATTGAGAAATCATCTTCCTTTATTATTTCTCCCAGGTCAATAGCTATAATGCTGTTTTCTTGTTGATGATACAATGTTTTTCCAATCAAAAACGATTCCGGAGATGCCTCAATCTCGGCAATTCTTTGTCCTTCGTTATTAATGATCCATGTTGTATTTTCTTTTGCAACAAATTTGTAATGATTCATTTCCAAGTAACAAATATGTAACTTTTCCTCATCGAGAATTTTATCTACATTAAGTTGATCATCAATAACTAAAATCTTATTGTTTTCGGTGAAAACAAATATTTTAGTTGTATCGGATTGCGGCAAACAATGAACCCTTTCATTTTCACCCATAATATATACTTGGTTACCAATAAAGTAATTTAACTTGCCCGATGATGTAATCTTTCTTTCGATCATCAGATCTCCGGTTTTTTTAGAAAACTTTGCTATCCGATCATTGAAAATTAAACAAATCGCATCGTCTAAAAACAGGTAATCAAGAATTGGGTCTTTCTTATCAAATTGTGAAAAAAATATTTGCGCCCCAACTTCCTTGTCAATTGCTGTAATAAACGATTTTCCAAAGTTCAATTACCTGTTACCCATAAAAGCATATCCTCTATTGATCACATAAATGATATGATCAGCCATGATTATCGATGACTTGCTGGTTGATTCCGGGGGAAGGCGATAGAACCGGAACAGATGGCCTGTATGTTTATTGATTTGGGCCAATTGTTCTTTTGGCCAAAAACATAAGTTGAGGCTGCGATGAATAATCCAGCAAGTATTATTTTCAAATATCGGCCATTCAATTTTGTTTTCATATTGTATATGATTTGTGTAAGCCGCAATATCCAACAAATATAGGTTGTTTTTCTGATTTCACTACACTGCTGTGAAGATTTTTATATTGCCTTCGACAAGACGGCAATACATTCATTCAATGTCTGTGGATATGCAATTTTCGGGTAAATTTTTTCTGATCGCCTCTCGGGCCGCCTCCCTGAAAGATAATCAGAAAAATTCAAAGCAAAACTTGTTTTCTAAAAAGTTGATGGTAATTTTGTAGTGAAAAGGCACAACAAATTTAGTTTTTATTTACCCCAAAAAGATGAGAAAATTTAAAACAATAAAAAAATTAAACACTTATTCTAAAAATGTATTGTTACTGTGTAAACCTCATATATTCTTGGGTTGGTGCAGACCGATAT
Organism: Bacteroidales bacterium; assembly: GCA_031547085.1. Classification (GTDB taxonomy): domain Bacteria; phylum Bacteroidota; class Bacteroidia; order Bacteroidales; family UBA4181; genus JAIRLS01. The sequence continues at coordinate 13,089 of JAVBSH010000115.1, read as the reverse complement.
TATTTTTTATCTCCAATTTTATAAACCTTTCACAGTGGATATCTAAAAATAACAAAACTGATATTTTGAATGATTTCTTTACATTGAAGAGAGATTACAGTAAACGATATAAACTATATGATTATATAATAAATAGAATGTCTTTATCCGATGCCCCCATCGATTACATTGAATTCGGTGTTTTTTCCGGAAATTCAATTAAATGGTGGGCTCAACACGTGTCTCATGTTGACACGCGCTTTTACGGATTTGATACTTTTGAAGGCTTGCCTGAAAATTGGGGAGTCTCATATCAAAAAGGTGACATGCAGAGTACTATGCCTAATATAGGTGATAACAGAGTAATGCTAATTAAAGGGCTATTTCAAGACACCTTACATCCTTTCTTAAAAAAGGGATATATCGGCGACCGAAAGAAAATAATTCACTTCGATGCTGATCTTTTTTCATCGACACTTTACACTCTAACCAGTATTGCTCCATATCTAAATCCGGGTGATATTTTGATTTTCGATGAATTTAATGTTCCTAATCACGAGTTCCTTGCATTTAAAATATTCACAGAGTCATATTATATAAAAACAAAAGTAATTGGTGCGGTTAATAATTTCTATCAAGTCGCCTTTGTGATTGATAATCAATAGAAAATAAGATAGTTATATGCAAAATTTCGATCTGCAATAATTTGTAAACCCTATCCTCCATTATAAATCGCGTTATCGTATATTTCAAATAAAAGCTCTACCGTGATAATCACTGTTTTGTCCAGAATGCAGGAGAGAAAAGTATTAGTACCGAGTAAAGTTCGAGACGACCGAACAACATCAGGAAGGAACAAATCCATTTGCCAAAAATTGATAAATCGGCAAAATTGCTGGCCGGACCTACCAGTTCCAATCCTGGTCCGGAGTTCGCCAGGCAGGCAATAGATGCCCCTGCGGCGGAGGTAAAGCTCAAACCGCAAATCATCAACAGGAAAACGCCCACAGCATATACGCATAAGAAGATCATGAAATAGGCCAATGTACGGAACATCCTGTCTTCCGAAACATTTTGCTTATTCAGCTTCACCTGTATAATCGCATTTTGATGAATAATCTTTTTAAACTGAACGGGTATCATCCTGAACAGCAGCATAAACCTTACCACTTTCAATCCTCCCGCTGTTGATCCGGCACATCCGCCAATGAAAGTAATCAGGAAAATGATGAACCACAACGGGGGCGTCCACAGCATATAATCGTTGATGGCATAGCCAGTAGTGGTGAGAATACTTACCACATTGAACGTGCTCTCGCGTATGGCTTGTTCGACGCCATAGTCATTCATAAGCAGGCCAACGCAAATGAACGCTGAAGCCACCAATACAATCAGCAGGTAAAAACGATACTCATCGCTTTGGTATATCTTTTTGAATTCGCGTTTCCAGGCATAAAAAAACAGGATAAATGTGGTACCGCCCATCAACATGAAAAATATGGTAACATATTGTATATAGATGGAATAGTCGCCCAAACTTGCATTTTTAGTAGAAAAACCGCCGGTGGCTATGGTGGAAAAAGCATGGCAAACGGCATCGAAAAAATTCATACCGGGCAGGTACAGCAATATGCAAATAACAGTAAGGATCAGATAAATACGAGCGATGTGTTTAGCAGTGTCCTTAATCCGGGGACTCAGTTTCCCGCCAATAGAAGCGGTCGATGTTTCAGCCTGATAGATGGTCATGCTTCCCATACCGAAAATAGGCAATACGGCAACACCCAATACCAGAATACCAATGCCACCCGTAAAATGCATGAAAGCACGCCAAAAAAGTAATCCATGCGGAAGCGCTTCTATATCCTTAAGAATAGTAGACCCAGTGGTGGTAAAACCCGACATGGCCTCAAAAAAGGCATCGGTGATTGACGGGATGTAGCCGCTAAAAACAAAAGGCAACGAACCGAAAAAGGCAAACACAATCCACACCGTACCGACAATAATAAACCCTTCCCGTTTACCTATTTCTTTCGAACAACCCCTATTGAAGTGCCAACAAGAACCGCCCACCACAAAAACAATAGCCGACGAATAGAGGATCGGCAACAGGTCGTGTTCGCCATACAACAATGCAACAATTACCGGAAGCACCATCAGACCACCCTCAATCATCAGCAAGGCGCCTAATATATATATAATGAACTTGATATTCATTTGAAGAACCTGGTAACTTCGCTGATGGCCGAAGGCATGGCAAATACAACGACATGGTCGCCGGGTTGTATTTTTGTATCACCTGTAACAATATAGCCTGCTTTACCACGGACCAGTCCGCCAATAATGGCATCTTTCGGGAAATCTATTTCACTAAGGGGTTTCTCGATAATCTTCGACTTGGGCGATACCACAAACTCAAGCACTTCGGCATCGGTAGCCGCCAGGTATTTGATCATCGACACACTGCCTGCCAGTGTATAACGGTAAATATGCCCGGCTGCAATCAGTTTCTTATTGATGATCGTGTCAATTCCCAACCGTTCGGCCAAATTGATATAATCCAGGTTCTCTATTTCAGCAATCGTATGCCTCACGCCTTCGCTTTTGGCCAACAGGCATGCCAGGATATTGGCCTCAGAATCGCCCGTAACGGCAACGAATGCATCAGTATTGCGCAAACCTTCTTCCAGTAACAGGTCAACCTTGGTGCCGTCGCCGTGGATCACCAGCACATTATTTAGTGTATCCGACAAGCGGTAGGCTTCGTCGCGGTCAGCCTCGAAAATCTTGATATTGTAACCCTTGCCCAATTCTTTGGCAACCAGCCTTCCGATGTGGCTTCCACCAAGGATCATCACCTGGGTCATCTGCTCCTGCGATTGTCCCGAATGTCGCAATATATTCTTGATGCCGGAATGGTTGGTCACCACATATACCGTATCGTCAGGCTCGAATTTGACATCCCCGTAAGGGATAATGGTTTTACCGTTGCGCTGGATAGCCACCGCACGATATTCCATGTGGTAAATATTACCAGCTTCGCTGGGTGTTTTATTTACGATAGGAGCATTCTTATCCATCCTGACAGCCAACAATGATAGTTTACCCCCCGAAAAATCGACAAGTGTCGACACCCCCGACTGGTGGAGTATGTTTGTTACCTCACGGGCAGCAATTTTTTCGGGATAGACAATGGAATCGATACCCAGCCCGGTAAAAATGTCCCGGTTTTCCTTGTTCAGCGGTTCGCTGTCGCCAATACGCACCACGGTTAGCCTGGCGCCAAGTTTCTTAGCCATAATGGCCGACACAATATTGGTATCGTCCCATGGCGTAACGGCAATAAACAGGTCAGCCCCGTCAGCTCCGGCTTCCATTAAAAGCCTTTTGGAAGTGACATCGCCCTGAATGGTCAATAAATCGTACGATGCCGCAAGATTTTTCAACCGCTCTTCGTCCGAATCGAGAATCACGATATCGTGATTCTCAAGGCTTAACATCTTTGCCAGATGCGTACCTACTTCACCCGCTCCAGCTACAACTATTCGCATAATATATAAACACTTATACAAGGCATATTGTCAGAAAAAATTTTCCCGGCAAACCCTGAAAAACGGACAAAGTAATGCATTATTTTCGATATGGACAATGATAAGGACGAGGCGTTGCTAAATTTACGGCTTTCAAATCTATCGTGTACCTTTTCTTGCTTTCCCTGCAAAATTGTGTATTTTTGCCGGTAAATTTATCTTTTCAAAGATGACCCATCTACAAACAATTGTAAAGATATTGATGTGGATATCCATTGCCTCAATAGCCTGGGCGGTTCTTTCGTGCGACGAGTTTTGCGAAGAACCAAACCGGACGGCAGCAGTTATCAACTTCTATGCCCAGGGTTCCGAAACGGCAATGACCATGGACAGTATTTGGATACAGGGTGTGGGGAACGACAGCGTATTGTACCGCAACAAAACCTTCCCCTCCACGGATGTACCATCGCCGCTTTTGCCGTTGAACCCCACAGTCGATGTTACCCAATATGTTATCACCAATCACAAAATAGCCGATACTATCACCGTCACATATACGCGCTATGATGGCTTCATTTCATCCGAATGTGGATGTGCGGCTTTCGCGGAAATAATTGAAGCGTCGACTAATACCACCCATCATTCAATCAAGGGTATAGAAGTGATCAATACCAAAGTGTCTACGGTTAATTATCGCAATGGAGTTATCAATGCAGAGAATATCAGGATTTATTATTAGTATATTGCTTTTGTTTCCCCTTTATTGCCAGGGACAGGACACTATCCGTTATCCCATCAATGCGATGAAAGGTATACGGATTGGAGTGGATGTATCCAAACTGATCCTGCCGTTGATCTACGACAACGAACGTTGGGGGTTCGAAGCCACGGCTGATATGTTCATCAAGGGTAACTTTTTTGGAGTAGCCGAAGCCGGGTGGTTGCGCGTTAACCTTGAAAACGACACGGCATACTATTACAAATCGAACGGATTGTATGCAAAGGTCGGGATCGACTACAACCTGCTGAAATCGCGCAGACCTTACAGCAACGACATGGTATATGCCGGTTTCCGCTACGGCGTTTCGGTCTTCAACTACGAGGTGGACGATATCACAGTCCCCCAATACTACTGGCCCGGTGAAACGGGTCACCGAATTCCCAAAAACACACTGAATGCACAATGGATTGAGCTCCTGCTGGGTATCAAGGCGGAGGTGCTCAAGAACCTGTACGTAGGATTGACATTCAGGGCTAAGTTCAGGATCATAGCGCCTAAAGACGATTTTACCACGCCTTATCAAATTCCCGGATATGGCGATGGCGGGAAAGGTTTTGCACTTGGGCTTAATTATTATGTATCATACAATTTTCATTTTTGATGAACGATTTTAAATTCATAGTTGAATTGAAACGCATCCACCCAATGCTCTATATACACATCGTATTTACTTTTAATTGCACAAATAGTTGAATTTAAATCAAGTTGAGATCATTCCTGAGTTGAAATTACCCAGTTTAATTGCACAATATAGTTGAATTTAAACTCGGGATAAATCGGGTGGCCGCCCACGGTCAGTTCCTTTTAATCGCACAAGTAGTTGAATTTAAAGGACCTTGAATGGCATTCAACTTTAGTGCATGAAATGCTTTTAATCGCACAAGCAGTTGAATTGAAACTGGGGAATTGTTGAGGGTGATGAAGTGAGCATCAGGCTTTTAATTGCACAAATCGTTGAATTTAAAGATCGGCACAAGATAATCGTCAATTTGTTGACGATACTTTTAATCGCACAAGTAGTTGAATTTAAAATCAAAAATTAAGAAATAACCGATGACCCGGATAGGTATTCTTTCTGATACGCATGGCTTTGTCGAACCCAGACTGTTTGAATTCTTTGCTTCATGCGATATGCTTTTCCATGCCGGGGATATTGGCAATATGGAAACAGCGGATGCGTTATCGGCTTTCAAGCCGCTCGTTGCCGTTTACGGGAATATCGACGGACAAGACGTTCGGGCTGCATATCCCGAAATACAACGGGTCGACTGCGAAGGCGTGGATATCCTGATGACCCATATCGGTGGGTATCCGGGACGTTACGACCGCCGGATATACCCCATCCTGAAAAGTTATCCTCCAAAATTATTCATCGCCGGGCATTCGCATATTCTAAAAGTGATGTACGACAAATCGTTGCAATTCCTGCATATAAATCCCGGAGCTATCGGAAACAGTGGCGGGCATTTTGTAAAAACAGCCATTCGAATGGCTATCGATGGAAGCAATATGAAGGATTTGGAAATACTCGAATTGCCAAGAAAACAAGTGCTTAATGATAAATGATCGACATTTCTATTTTGACACACCCGGTTAATTTAATACGCTCATTTTCAATTCTCCATTGCTTATGATATTAGTCATCAACCCCGGTTCGACCTCTACCAAAGTCGCTGTATACAATCAATCGGAGGCTTTGTTGCAAGCCACCATACGTCATTCAGCGGAAGAACTTGCACAATACCACAGTATCAGCGAACAACTGCCTTTCCGGAAACAGCTTGTACTGGAACAACTGGAAAAGTTGGGAATCGACTTGTCGGCTTTGCAGGCGGTTATCGGGCGCGGAGGTTTGATTAAGCCGGTGCATTCGGGTGTATACAAGGTAAACGAGCTGATGAAAGAACATCTTCGTTCAGGATTTCAGGGACAACATGCCAGTAACCTTAGTGGCCTGATTGCCGACGAAATCGCCAACCAGTGCCTGCAAAAGGTCACAGCCTATATTGCCGACCCGGTAGTGGTAGACGAGTTACAGCCATGTGCCCGGATCGCAGGCCACCCATTGTTCCGGCGCATCTCAATCTTCCATGCACTCAACCAGAAAGCTGTTGCCCGCATGCATGCACAGTCAATAGGCAAGCCTTACGAAGCGCTGAACCTGATAGTAGCACACCTTGGCGGCGGGATATCAGTGGGCGCCCACCGCAAAGGCTTGGTAGTGGATGTCAACCAGGCACTCGACGGCGATGGCCCGTTCACACCTGAACGAAGCGGCACATTACCTGCCGGACAATTAGCCGACCTTTGTTTCATCGGAAAATATACCCGGGCAGAGATAGCCGGGATGATCTGTGGCAAAGGAGGATTGACCGCCTGGTGCAACAGCAACAACGTGCAACAACTGATCGGGGAAGCGCAAGCCGGTGACCAACAAACGGAACTGATACTGGAAGCCATGTGCTACCAAGTGGCGAAAGAGATAGGTGCTATGGGCTCTGTACTGAAAGGTAAGGTAGACAATATCATCCTGACTGGAGGAATCGCTTACAATCAGTGGATCACTGACCGGATTACCCAATATGTGGATTACATTGCTCCCGTTGCTATATATCCCGGTGAAGACGAGATGGCCGCCTTAGCCATGAATATGCAAATGGTACTTTCGGGGAAACTGGTGCCCGAAGAATATTGCTAACCTGAATTACCCATACTAAGATCTTGAATGTGCGGGGGAAGTTGAAAGCGCACGTTCAGCGTAATCTCCAGACTACGTTGTGCTAAAAGGAAAGTTCTTGCTTTCCATATTTTACAAGGCAGGAGCCTTGTTTTTAGCTTCGACGTAGCGAGACGCTCCGCCGAACGTTGCGCCAGTGTAATTTATCAAGTTGCCATCTACAAATCAAACCCGCAATATGACAGGTTAAAACTTTTGTTGCAAATCGGGAAATCAGATATTTCATTGTTGCGCACAGCCAAAGCCAAGGCCATCCAGTTATGAAACGACGGATCGGTAATCTTGTAGCGGATAATATCACCGTTTGAGTCCGTGATGGCGCAATGGCACACCTCGCCGCGCCAACCTTCAACCATTGCCAACACAAACGAATCAGGAATAGCCGGTTTCAGGGTATGTTCTACCTCCTCGGGCGGAGGCATCACCTGGAGCAAGCTACGTATGTAGCCAATGGATTGCAGCACTTCCTCATAACGAATCTTCGCCCGCGCCATCACATCACCGGAAGTGTATAACAACGGTTTATGCTCCAGCGTACGATAAAGTTCGTCTGGATGTGAACTACGAATGTCGCGTCTGATGCCGCATGTACGGGCAGCCATTCCCACTGCACCAATGCGCTTTGCCTGATCTGTGGTTACAATGCCCGTTTTTTCGAAACGGGAAAGGATTCCGGGCATATTGAACAAGAACTTGCTGATTTGCCGGAAATCACGTTCATAATCAACCAGAATGCGGGTTAACTGCATGGCTAATGTTTCAGTGAAGGGATAGAATAAGCTTGCCGGTCTGATCAACGTTCGGGCCAGTCTGTTACCGCACCATGCTTGGAAAAAGTTTATGATTGGGGTACGTAAACGTCCGTATACTGCATTACCCAACTGGTAAGCCACATCACCACATAGAGCGCTCAAGTCGGCTGTATGCATGGCAATACGTTCGATTTCAAGTGCCAGAGTCTGCACCCATAGCAATGAATAAAGAGTCTGGTAACCGCATAAACCCTCCCATGCAAGGGCAAAAGCGCTGGCATGCGCCACAGTACTATCGCCGGCAATGCTTTCGGATAGTTGTATCCGTTGGTTCAGGTGCTTTTTATCAACAAACAGTTGTTCCACCCCACGGTGCTGGTAACCCAATTGAATTTCCAAATGAAGCACTTTTTCGCCGTTGCACGTAAACCGGAAATAACCAGGCTCAATCACTCCAGCATGGATCGGACCGACACCCACTTCGTGCAATTCCTCACCTTTGATGTTGAAGAACGGGTACTGGTTCATCAAATCATCAGGGTTGGCGCGGTTATAGGCATATCGTACCGGTTTCAACCATGGATGATCAGCATAAGTTATTCCAAAATTTTCATACATCTCGCGCTCGAACATGTGAAAATTTTCATGCACAGCCGTAAATGAAGGTAACGGTGTGTTATTTTTTTCAATATAGGCCGACGAAACAAGGATATCAGCATGCTTATCGTTGGCAATACAGCATATCAGGCGCAACGAATCACCCTCAGGATGTGCGAAATAACTCACACAATGATAATGATCGTTTGCCGGAAGGCTACTATTTTGCTTTAAAAAATCAGTATATGACAATACAGGAATCGAATTGAGGTCGATTCTCTGGTTATTTGCGATTCGGATAAACTGGTTCATGGTTGTTTCGGGTTTCGGATTTCGGGTTTCAAGTTTTCGTACATGGCTTTGCCCAACCTAAAACTCGAAACTCAAGATACGAAACTTTTTTATAGTGTTATCGGTCTCCCGTTATAAAAATCAAGGACCTTGGTTTTAAAAATATATTCGAACTTGGCTTGCAACAACTCTGACTGTGCAGAGGTAAGCCGCGTCTTGGCGGTGCTGTAATCCACAAAATTCATCAACCCGACTTCGTATCGCTGTTCGGTATAGCGGAACGCTTCTTCCGTGGATGCTACCGCCTTGGTGGCAGACAAATACCTTTTCAGCGCGGCCACTGCATCGGCATGCGACTGCTGTATCTCTTTGTACAACGTGTTTTTGGTAAGCTGCAACTGGTACTGGTAATTTTGCAGGTTCAGCTTGGCATTCTTAACATTGGTCTGCACCTGCCAACCATTAAATATAGGAATACTCAATCCTACACCGACATACGAGTTGATGCCGTCTTTCAACTGATCCCACAATGGATAGCTAACATTTTCGAATGTAATCGGATCTTTCATGGTTGCTGAACTCGAATAACGTGTGCTATATCCTCCCGAAAGCGATAATGTGGGACTACGGTATCCCCTGGCAATGGACAATTGTTTTTCTACGTTTTTAAGGTTATATTCGGCAGCTTTTACCTGTGGTAGGATGGTTTCGGCGGTGGCAAACACCTCATCTACCGAAGTGGAGACTTCAGAAATACCAATGTTCGAGAAATCGGGAACCACGACCTGGAAGTTGGTTCGTGTTTCCAAATCAAGTAGCTGGGCTAGATTTAATCGAGCCAATTCCAACGTATTATGGGCGGTTACTACCTGCAACTCTTCGCGGGCAGCCTGCGACTGTATATCGAACAAATCTCCTTCAGGTACACTCCCGGCATCAACCAAAACCGCTGTTCGTTCTACTTGCAATGTTGTCAACTTCAATTGATTTTCGGCCACTGTCAATTGCTCTTGCGCATGAATGATCTGCAAATAATACAAAGCGATGTTGATGGATAGATCGTTTTTCAGTTTTTCGACATTCTGGACACTGGCCATTAACGAATACAGGTTACGATCGATGGTATTTTTCTGTTGCAAGCCTTTAAATAATGTAACACCGCTGCTGACACTTTCCGAAAGGGAGTTAACCGTTTCACCGTCAACAATCGTAAAAGTATTCTGATCCAATACCTTTCCTTTCGACGAACTGAAATTACTTGATGCATTCAGGCTAGGCAATATGTCAAGTTTTGATTGTAACAGGTTGTTTTCAGCTTGCTCAACATTTAATTGTTGCTGTTTCAGTTGAATATTGTTGTCGTAAGCGTAACGGATGCATTGTTCCAGTGTCCAAGCTTCCTGCGCCGAAACACGGAAAGTAGCGCCTGCGATACAACACAGCAAAACGATAAATTTCATTTTAAGCATGATAGATTCGAAAAAGTCAGCGCCAAAATTAGCGATTATTCCGGATATTGATTTCATGGAGATACATTTTTTAAAGACCGCAAGATTGTAAGGCATGTAAGATTGTAAGATAGATGTGATCAAGACTCATATAGTCGTACTATTTTATGATCGCCTTTTTTTGCCGGAAAAAATACGGAACCTACCGAATATTGATATAAATACGATTTTAGCACTATGGATATAAGCGTTTTCATGATATTATATTTTTAATAGATTTTACTGATTGATTTACCAATGATCAATCAAGGCACATGCCATAAATGCAATCAGATATATATCAATAACTTTTCAAATAACATATCCTGTAAAGTGTACGGTTTCGATACACAAACTGTTCGGTTGCGGACAACTTTTTAACAAGACCGTAAGATCGTAAAAAAGGATTCCTCAAATTTTCTTACGGTCTTACCATCTTACATGTCTTACACATCTTACGGTCTTGAATAATTTTGTAACCGAAACAACATTTTTCCCGTAAAATCCATTATATTTGAATCATCATGAAAAAGATATATTTTTTACTGGTTTTATTAGCCGTTTGCCGGATGCCGGCTATGTTTGCGCAATCCGTAGTTTCATACGACTGGGGCAACCCAAAATTCGAAGAAGCGCCCGGTGCGATGTACGACACTACCGGCGCCTATTTCCTGAAATCGATCAATCGGCTGGAAATGGTTTACAATACTGACGGTGAATTGGAAGGATATCAACTCATTCACCAAAAGGTGAAAATCAACAACAACGATGCGTTGGAATATTTCAATAAAATCAGCTTTTCATTATATTCCTTTAATGAAATTATTTCACTCAAAGCGCGTTTCATTGGGAAAAACGGTAAAGTCATCGAACTCGACAAATCGCACTTGAAAACCGTGGAAGGCGAAGAAGGCGAATACAAGTTGCTGGCAATGGAAGGTGCCGAATCGGGTGGAATTATTGAATATTTCTGGGTGCGGAAAGGTTATCGCAACTTGTACGGCAGCCAGGTATTGCAAACCGGTTATCCGAAACAGCATGTGTTGTTCGAGATTACCAACCCGATTAACCTGCGCTTCATTGCCAAGTCGTACAACGGTTGTCCCGAGATGGTCGAAACATTTGACACTGTGGCTAAAACGCGGACACTATTGCTCGACACGCACGATATGCCCGCCCTGCGCAGGGAACGCTATTCTTTTTACGACGCCAACCTGCAACGGGTGGAATACACCATTGGTTATAATTATGCCAAAAACCGCAACCGTATCTATAATTGGACACAGGTATCCCAATACCTTGCCGATTATGTGACAACACTCCAACCCGGAGAACAAAAGCCATTCAGTTCATTGGTTAAAAAAATCAAACTCTCAGGAAAACTATCCCCGGAAGGGAAAGTACGATACATCGAAAGTTACGTCAAAACCAATTTCCAACTGATTGAGGAGAAGGTTCAGGGACAGGATATTTCGACCATCCCCGGTATCGCAACAACAAACTATGCCGACAAACTGGGTTACACACGCCTATTTGCCGCCATATTCAAACATTTTAACATCCCGTTCGAGTTGGTCATTACCTGCGATAAAACCAAACGCCGTTTCGACAAGACTTTCGACGGGTATAATTTTCTGGATGATTACCTGTTCTATTTCCCAGAAATCAAGAGTTTCATTGATCCTAATTCAATGTATACCCGGTTGGGCGTCATTAATGGCGATTATCTCGGCAACGACGCCCTGTTCCTCAAACCGATACAAGCAAGCGGCATTGAGTCACTGATGCCTTCGGCGGGACACATCCCGGAAAACGATTATACGAAAAGCGTGCATTACACCAAGGCCGACGTAAAACTGAACCCGCAGGCACCGTCGGCAGATTACACACTTGTTAACAGTTTCTCAGGACATACGGCTATTTTCATGCAACCATTCATGTACTTTGCCGACAATGAGGCTAAACAGAGGTTTGTGGATGAAATACAGCAAGCGGATAAAGTTTCGAACAAATTGCTGGAATGGACGATTACCAACGATAAACCAGACGACTGGTTTGTGAAGCCATTGGTGATCACCAGTACGCTTTCGGGTGACATGCTGGTAAGTCGTGCCGGTAACGATCTGCTTTTCAGAATCGGCGAACTGATCGGCAAGCAGGTGGAAATGTATCAGGAGAAAGAACGTAAACTACCCGTAGAAGCCGAAGCTACCCGTTGTTACGACCGTATCCTCACACTCGAGATCCCCGATGGTTACGAAATATCGAATCCCGAAGCGCTGAAAATGAAAGTAGAATTGTTGGAAAACGGTAAAGCAGAAGCATATTTCTATTCGGACTATACCCTTACGGGGAAACAATTAACAGTGAAATGTACCGAAGGTTACAAAAAAATGTGGTTTCCTGCGGAAAAGTATCCCGAATATGTAGCAGTGATCAACGCTGCTGCGGATTTTAATAAAATCGTATTGATCCTTAAAAAGAAATAAGGGCTCAGCAATAAATTTTGACATGTCGATTAGTTAACCCGCGTTTGTAATATGGTGCGCCATCGGCGGATACCTATGAGCGTGTTTTCAAGAGTTTGGAGGCAGATTCATTGAGAAGATGCTTGGAAAATTATGGTAAAAACATTTTAAACTATTTGGCGATGTGAACATCAAGTTAAAGATCATAGCCAGCAGGACGAAAAATTCGTAATGGGGAATTTTCGAAGTACTGATCCATGATAGAATCATTACCTGCCATACGCTTGTTATCTTCATATTTTGATTTGTTTTAAAGATAATGAAACAATAAGTACTCTGCATTAAATAAACGCCGCTTTAAAATTTTTGAAGTTCACCAGTTCCTCAAACTCTATTTTATATTCCTGTCCCACAGAAGTCAAAATATTATCCAGAGCCATTTTGAGTGACTCCCAAGAAGAATAATC
>JAVBSH010000044.1:0-18460 GCA_031547085.1 Bacteroidales bacterium | reverse complement strand
ATCGCAATCGTTTTCTAACTGATGGACTTTATCCCATAATTGACCGGCATAAGTCAAAAATTCTTCTTTGCTATTCATCGATTTAATATTTATAATTTTGATTCACAAAGTTATAAATTCCCGACATTTTGGAATGCACCCTTTGAAAACACAAAGGTATACATACGAGTGACAAGTTACAAGTTACGAGTTACAAAATACATTAAAGTCCTTAGTGTGCCTTTGTGACATACCTTAGCGAGACTTTGTGTTATACTTTACCCGATCTCGAGTTTCTTTACGCCTTTGCGTTTTTGCGAGCATAAAATCATCCCGTGTGAAAAATAATATCAGATTTTCCATTATATTTGTGGCAAATGAGGCGACAAAATATCCAATCATCATTGAGAGAAAATGAAAAAGTCCATTTTTATTACTTTTGTTTTGTGTTTTTTTTCGGCGTTTTATCTCTACGCACAACCCGAAGATTTCAATTTTGGGGATATCAAAATGCCCGATATCAACCTAAGGGCGTATCCGGGCGATAGTACAGCTACAGCCGTTGTTTTACGCGAGTTTGGAAGTGCAAATATCGACAACGATTCGCACAACCTGGTTTTTCGCTATCATATACGGTTGAAAATACTGAATACGGATGGTGTGAAACATGCCAGTTTCAGCATTCCTATACGAAAACAGGACAATGGCGAAGAGACATTTCGTCTCGACGAGGCATCAACCTTCTCATACAACCAGGGGCGATTAACCTCCGTAAAACTTGACCGTAAGAACATCTTCCGTGAAAACCTGCACAAATATGTTGACCTGTATAAGTTCACCATGCCCGATGTGCAGGAAGGAAGCATCGTTGAAGTGAAATACGAAATCGAATCGCCTTTCATCTTCAATTTCCGGCAATGGAACTTTCAAAGCAATATCCCTAAACTCGAAAGCATCTATAAAGCAAGTATCCCTGCTAACTATGTCTATAACATCGCCTTGAAAGGCTACCAGAAAATGGACATTAATGAAAATACGGTCAGCAAGGATTGTTATGGCCGCGGGCAAGCTAAAGCAGATTGTGCAGTATTGTATTGCGGCATGAGGAATGTCCCTGCCTTTGTGGTAGAAGACTTCATGACGGCGCCTGAAAACTTTATTTCGTCCTTACAGTTCGAATTGTCCGAAGTAAGGCGTTTTGATGGTGGCGTGGATAAGATCACCAGGACATGGAAAGACGTGGAAAGCGAGCTGCGTACCGAAGACCGTTTCGGCAAGCAACTCAAACGCGGCAAAGAGACGTTCAAGGAAAGACTCGACCCGTTGGTGTCGAAAATCGATGAACCTCTTCAAAAAGCGACTGTTATCTACGATTTCATCAAGCAATACTTCAAATGGAACGGATACTACGGGAAATACAGCGAAAGTGGAATCAAGAAAGCTTACGGGGAAAAGACCGGTAACATTGGCGACATTAACCTGTCGTTGATCGCAGCCTTGCAAGCCTATGGATTTGACGCCGAACCAGTCCTTTCTTCCACCCGCGATAACGGCTTGCCCGTAGAACTTTACCCGGTGTTGAGCGATTTCAATTATGTATTTTGCCGCGTGAGTATCAACTCAAAGGCTTACATGCTTGATGCCAGCGATCCTTATCTGCCTTTCGGGATGTTGCCGGTACGTTGCATGAACGGTATCGGGCGTGTGCTCAATGCCAAGGAATCATATTGGATGGACATCCTCCCGCAAAAGGAACTGAAACAGCAAACCACCCTGTTGTTAAAACTCGAACCTAACGGAAGCCTCAAAGGCGATGCAATCATCGTATCGTCCGACTACGAAGCCCTGATAAAACGTAAAAAGATGGTTTCATTCAACTCCGAAGAGGAATACATTGAGGATGTCGATAATAAACTGCCGCGCATGTCCATCAAGGATTTCAAGATCGAAAACAGGAAGGATGTCTCCAAACCGATTATGGAAAAATACAATGTAGAATTCGAAGGGTTCGACAGCTTGAATATGAACCGTATCTACTTTAACCCGTTCATCTTCGACAAGTGGACGGAAAATCCGTTCAAGTCGAAAGAGCGGCTTTACCCTGTTGACTTTGGTGCGCCGCTTTCTTACACTTACGTACTTAACTTTGAATATCCCGAGAATTACCGCATCCTGGATCTACCTGCAAAAGTATCCTTGGCGCTTCCTGATAATGACGGAACTTTCAACTTCGATATTCAAAACGAACGTAACCGTGTCACCATGCGGTCTACGCTTAAAACCAGTCGTTATACTTACGATTCGAACGAATACCATGCTTTACGCGAAATATTCGCACGGATCGTGCAGCTTCACAAAACGGATATTGTATTGCAAAAAGAATGATCAAAAAGTAAAAATTATGAAAATGAAACCATTTGTTTATAGCCTTGGGTGTCTTTTGTTTGCCGTGTCATTGACCGTCAATGCCGGACCTATAGGACTACACCCCAAGAATCCCCGTTACTTCATATATAAGGGTAAACCATTGTTGATCGTCACATCCGCTGAGCATTATGGAGCTGTGCTCAACCCGGCGTTCGATTACATGAAATACCTCAATACCTTGAAGCAGGATGGAATGAACTATACCCGTATCTTTACCGGCAGCATGTATTGGGAATTGAAGGGCGATTTTCATATCCCCAATAATACGCTTGCTCCGTCGCCGGGTACGGCATTGGTTCCGTGGAAACGTTCCGGTGTGGATGGTAATGCCAACGGAGGGAATAAATTCGACCTCGACCAATGGAACGATACATATTTCGAACGCCTGAAATCTTTTATCAAGGAAGCAAAAAAACGGGATATTATAGTGGAAGTTACCCTGTTCACTTCGATCTACAGTCAACATACATGGAGCAATTGCCCTATTCATCCACAAAATAATATCAATCAAACAGATATAACTGATTATAAAAAGGTACATACGCTGGACAACGGCAAATTATTACAGTATCAGGAACGATTTGTAGTTAAAATGTTGCAGGAATTGAACAAGTTTGACAATATTATTTACGAAATACAAAATGAACCGTGGTGCGATCAATCTTTAGTGACACAGGACGGGAAATCGCGTGTAGAAACAGCATCGCAAGCTTCGCTCGACTGGCAACGGCATATTTCCGGTATCATCGTTGAAACGGAGAAGAAGTTGAAAAACAAACATTTGATCGCCCAAAACTATTGTAATAACCAGTGCCATATTGCGGATGTTGACCCACAAATATCTGTGATCAATTTTCATTATGCAACACCTTTTGCTGTTTCCCAAAACGACAGGTGGAATAAAGTGATTGGGTTCGATGAGTCGGGATTTGCAGGAAGCGACGACCATACATATCGCCGGCAGGCGTGGGCTTTCATCATGTCGGGCGGTGGATTGTTCAATAATTTAGATTACTCGTTTGCCGTTGGTTACGAGGATGGAACATTGGTCCAGAAAGCTCCTGGCGGCGGTAGCCCAGCCCTGCGGAAACAATTGTACATCCTGCGCACTTTCCTTGAACAGTTTGACTTCATCAGGTTTTCTCCAGATGGTACACTGGTTGAATCGTCGTCTGGCGCTACCGCTTATGCCCTTTCGGATAAGAAAAAAGAATTTGCCGTTTATCTGGAAGGGAAAGATTGTAAATTGATACGCCTGCGCCTGCCGGCCGGGAAATATCGTATCGCATGGATCAATACACTCGAAGGCTCTAAATTGCAAAATGAGATAGAAATAAAAGATCCTGTCACAGAGTTAACCGTTCCGGATCATCCATCGGATATTGCACTATCTTTAGTTAAAATCAAATAAACCTTACCATGAGACTCATTAAGAATATTGTAGTGTTGACATGTCATGGGGCTTATCGCAAATGGAGAAAAAGCAAATTAACTCAAAATAATGCGTTATGAATATACGTCTTTTATTATCAAGCATCTTATGTTTTACGTTTTTCTTCCCGTGCACAGCCCAGTGGAAAGGTAAACCTGTCGATTTTTCACACGGAAAACTACAGGTATCGGCCAACAAGCGTTTCCTGCAACATGCCGATGGAACACCGTTCTTTTACTTAGGCGACACGGCCTGGGATTTATTTCACCGGTTGGATCAGGATGAAACAGACCATTACCTTACCGACAGGGCGCGAAAAGGCTTCACAGTGATACAAACTGTGGCTTTGTCCGAATTGAACGGACATAATGTTCCAAACGTCTACGGTTATCTTCCCCTTGAAGACTATGACCCTGCACGTCCGGCGGTGAAGGATGGGCCTTCCAATGATTATTGGGATCATGTCGATTATATTGTGAATAAAGCCAATGAGTTGGGATTATATGTCGGATTCCTGCCTACCTGGGGACGCTATTGGCACGAAGGTTCGGGCGTGAAAGGTGACCGACCGCTTTTTGATGCCGCCAATGCCGAAAAATACGGTGAGTTCCTGGGCAAACGGTATAAAGACAAAGAAATCATCTGGATTTTGGGAGGCGATCGGAATGTGGAAAATGATACCCAAAAAGAAATCATCCGGGCAATGGCGCGTGGTTTGAAAAAAGGTGACGGAGGCGTACACCTGATCACTTTCCATCCGACCGGGTGCAGCGGGTCGTCCCAGTGGTTCCATAAAGACGATTGGCTCGATTTCAATATGCGCCAAAATGGTCATAATGCCGAATATACCGGCTGTTACAACAAATTGGCCGACGACTATGCGCTGCAACCGGCCAAACCGGTGATTGACGGTGAACCGTTGTACGAAGACCATCCATTGTCATTCAATGCAGCACGGCTGGGACATTCCATCGCTGCCGATGTGAGGCGTCCATTGTATTGGAATCTTTTCAACGGGGCTTTCGGACATACCTACGGGCATCATTCTGTTTGGCAGATGTACGATCCGGCCAAAAACCGCCAGCCGATCAACAATCCGCTGATGCCGTGGCAGGAAGCCATCAAGCAACCGGGAGCCATCCAGATGATGTATGGCCGGATGCTGATGGAATCGCGTCCCTTCTTGACAAGGATTCCCGATCCGTCGATCATCATTACCGGCAAAGTACCCACCGCCATGCCCGGCGAAGGACGCTACCGTTTTGTAGCTACCCGCGACGAAGCAGGTACTTACGCAATGGTATACGCTCCTGTGGGGCGTGAGTTTTCGGTACGCATGAACGTCATCAAAGGCGACAAGGTAACAGCATGGTGGTATAACCCGCGTAACGGTAAGGCTACAAAAATTGCCACCTATAGCAACGACGGGAAAGAACGCCGTTTCAACCCGCCCGACAAAGGCGAAATGACCGACTGGGTATTGGTACTCGACGATGTCTCATGTAAATATCCTGCACCGGGAAAACCATATCAACAAAATAAATCCAAACAATGAATATTAAGATAGAACACATTGCTCTTTGGGTGAGCAACCTGGAATTGATGAAAAATTTCTATACGGTTTATTTCGAAGGGAAAGCCGGGAATCTATACCACAATCCTGCAAAACAATACAGTTCATATTTTGTATCGTTCGGTTCGGGCACCCGCCTGGAATTGATGCGTCGTCCGGACATTTCCGAAAGGCTTCATCATCACCACAACTCCATCGGGTTGACCCACCTTGCATTTTCTGTTGGCGGGAAAGAATGTGTGGCTCAATTAACCGAACGTTTGCGCGGGAATGGCTTTACAATTGTTTCCGAACCACGGACTACCGGTGACGGTTATTACGAAAGCGTTGTTGCTGATCCCGAAGGTAATTGGGTGGAAATAACGGAATAAGGTAACTTGAATTGTTCAGGATATGAAAAGAAAATTATCATACAATTTTATTGCCTTTGTGTGTAGCACGCTATTTTTTCTTTCTTCTTTAACACTTACCGCTCAAAGCATTTATCGGGCCGACGCCATTCCGCAATCGTTGCGACCATACGCCAATGCTGTGGTTCGTTTATCGGAAACCGTTCACACGGTCGTGTCGCCATCCGTAGTCAAAACCACAAAACATCATGTGGTCACAGTAACAAACGCACAGGGCGTAGACGAAGGTGTGGTTGTGGTGCTTTACAACAAACTGATACAAGTAAAAAAGATTAAAGCAACTATTTATGACGCCGCAGGTAATGTATTGAAAAAGGTTAAAATGTCCGAGTTCGAGGATTTGAGCATGATCAACCATTTTTCGTTGTTCGAGGACGACCGCATGCTGAAATACTTTCCGCAGGTCAATACATTGCCATATACTGTAGAATATGAGTACGAGTTGCGTACCAAAACCACATTTATTCTCCCGTCGTGGCGTCCGCAAAATCGGTCGGGACTGGCTATAGAACAAAGTACTTGCCGGTATGTTATGCCTGTGGATTTTGCGCTTCGTTGCCATACACGCGGATTGACGACTACCCCGGAACAAACATTACCTTCCGGAAAGCAAAAACAAACCTTGTTGATACTGGAAAATGTCCCGGCTTGGCGCGACGAACCTTTCCTGCCACCGATCGATAGTATTAGCCCGTGGGCAATGCTTGCACCGGTGGATTTTGAAATTGACGGCATGAAAGGAAGTTTCACCAATTGGGAAGAATATGGCCGCTGGTGTTACGACCATCTGCTGAAAGGCCGCAGCAAACTGCCCGAAGAAGCCATTGCCCGTGTACGTAAAATGACGGAAGGGATCAATACTCCGCGTGAAAAAGCCCGAAAGATATACGAATATTGCCAACAGAAGAACCGTTACGTAAGCATACAGAAGGGCAAGACCGGTGGTATCAGTCCAATGCCTGCCGCCGAAGTGGACAAGTTGTCGTACGGCGACTGCAAGGCGCTGTGCAATTACACCCGCGTTCTGCTCGAAGCTGCCGGCATACCCGCTTTCTATGCCATCATACAGGCCGATGTACGCCCTGAGAATCCTCCTGAAAGCTTTGCTAATGCCAACTTCGGCAATCATATCGTTTTGTGTCTTCCGTTGGATGGCGATACCGTGTGGCTGGAATGTACCAATCAGAAAATCCCGTTCGGTTATCTCGGTTCGTTTACCGGAAACCGGAAAGCCGTGTTGTGTGCTCCCGATGGAGGTCGACTTGCCCGTACTACCGTTTATCGTCCCGAAGACAACCGTCAGGAATCCGTAGCACAATTTACCCTTCATGCCGAAGGAACATTAACTGGTACTATAACAACCCGTTTTACCGGCATGCAATATGATAACCGCGATGAATCCCTGGCTACGTTAAATGCAGAACGAACCAACGAATTGAAAAAGATTTACAGCGATTTCCCAGGTATGGAGATACGCAATTATTCGCTCGCATTCGACAAAGAACAGGCAAATACTTCTGAACGCTTACAATTGGAATCCGAACGTTTTGCATCGGTCACCGGCAATCGTATGTATGTTCCTGTCAATCCGGTGAACGCTTTAGAATCACTTCCCCGCGACCTGCGTAACCGGACACATCATGTGTACATCGCCAACGGTTACCGGGATAGTGATAGCATCTCATTCTCCGTTCCTTCCGGTTATAAGGTGGAAGGCTTGCCATCGCCGGTCAGTCTCGATAACGAATTCGGAACATACCATTTTTCGGTGATCGCAAAAGATAATATGGTTCATGTTGATCGTTGTTTACAACTGAACAATATCATGCTCCCTCCCGAAAAGTATAACGATGTAAACAATTTCCTAAAAAAGGTTTACAGCAGCGACCACGCAAAAGTGGTGCTGGTGAAGGAATGATAATATAGCAATCTCACTCGACGTATTTTTCGAAAAAAATGATGAAAAATTTTTCTATTTAAAACGTGTTTTTGATTAAATTTGCATGTTGTCATCTTGATAAGGAATACCGACAAAATTATTGATACATTTGACAGGATTAACATGATTTACAGGATGCGAATAATCTTGTAAATCATGTTAATCCTGTCAAAAAAAGATAAAAAGATAATTTTGTCTTTGTTTTAACTATAAAAATAAAGAAGATATGATACGGCGTTTAATATTTTTCATTTTTGTAATCAATAGCAGTATTGCTTTTTCGCAATACTTTCCTATTGATACAGTCCGGTTGAATACAGCGTACCGCGAGTTGAAAAAGAACCCAGGATCGTTGGAGCGCCAAAAAGATTTTTTTCACGCCTTTCCTTCAACCTGGATGGAGTTTGTGATGACTTACCAGTTTATGGGATCTACCTATCCGTATTTTAAAGATAGAGATAGCAGAGGATATGACTTGGGCATGTTAAAATTATGCGGCGCACACATTGATGCTTTTGGAAAAATGATTCCGTTGATGCCAGATACTGTTTATTGTGATAAACTGATCAATTTATGTATCAGTGGTAAGTGGGATGCCGACGCACCCAGTGGATTACAACGAATAGTTCGTGAATTCATGTCTCAAAAGCCTCAAGTAATGTTTAAACAGTTATCAAAGCAGACACGCGGTTTTCAGTTGAGATTTTGGCAGTTTTACTGGTCGTCATTACATTTGGTAGAATCCAATGTTGCGCAATGCAAGCAGTTGAAAACCATGTTCGGGCGCTCAATGCCCGACCAAGTGAAAATAATGGAAATAGGCTTTGAATTTGCAACCGAGGAATTTGAGTTGCATTCCCCTTATGATGACTATCCACATTTGCGTTTTAAAGGAAAAGATTATCCGCTATACTTTGATTAAGACTGTGTCATCCCGACCGAAGTGGAAGGATTGCAGCATACGGAGTAGAGGTATCCCTAAAAATCCTTCTTACTAACTTTACATAAGTTCTAATATCATCAAGGAAAGCACTGTTGTTTTTTATTTTTTGTCATTTATTGATAATTTTCCCGTAGATTTACCAAATCTTTGAAAAACTCGAAACGATTCAAATATCAATAATATGGAAGGCTTTCTTACATTCCTTGCAGTACTGTTAGTTATAGGTATCCTTGTTATCCCGATTATTCTCATTGCGATGGTAAGCGGCCTGAAGGGGCAGATCGAGACACTCAGCCGGCAAATCATGCAACTATCGCAGGATCTGAAAAACGTGGTAAAACCTGCAACAAAGATAATAACAGAACCTGAACCCGAACCGGAGGAAAAAGTAACCAATGTTGCTACAGTTGATCATCGGGCATATATGCCTCAGGAATCCATCACGGAAAAGCCTGTAGAAGAACTAAAGCCTGAACCGGAAATAGAACCGCAGGTACAGGAAATATTTGCTCCCGAACAGGTAGAAACACCTGTAACAGAGTCAATAGTGGAAGAGCCCGTTAAAGAGCCGGAACCCGAACCTGTAATGATGGAGCAAACACCAGAGCCGGTCATACCACCGCCCCCTGTACAGGAAAAATGCATAGAACCGACATATGCTCAACGTCCGAAGACAACACCCAAGGAAGGTTTTAACTTCGAACAGTTTATTGGCGAAAACCTGATCAACAAAATCGGTATAGGAGTATTGGTCATCGGTATCGGTTTGTTTGTGAAATATGCTATTGACAACGATTGGATCAATGAAGTAGGTCGTGTGGTCATCGGATTCCTGAGTGGTGGCGTGCTGCTCGCATTGGCTTACTATTTCCGTAACGCATATCGGGCTTTCAGTTCGGTACTTACAGGTGGCGCCATGGTCGTGTTTTATTTCACGGTAGCCATTGCTTTCCGCGAATATGACCTTTTCGGACAAACCGGATCTTTCCTGATGATGGTTGCCATCACAGCATTCTCGGTTTGGCTTTCCATACTATACAACCGGCGCGAATTAGCCATCCTCTCGCTTATCGGCGGGATGCTCACCCCGTTTATGGTTAGCCGTGGCGATGGTAATTACCATGTATTGTTTACCTACATTGCCATACTTAACATCGGGATGCTCACTCTCTCGTTACGCAAGCAATGGAAAGAGCTATTAATTATCAGCTTCATCGGCACACAATTGATTTTCTGGTTGTATTACCTGTGGGATGCCAGTCTGTTCAATAATACCACAAGCGACATTGCCCGCGATTCGGCATTGCTATTGTATGCAAGCGTCTTTTATATCATCTTCCTGCTCATGCCGCTGGTACAGGTTTTTCGTGGCAAAGACCAGTCGAAAGATCATGCGTTGCATATCATCATGCTCGTCGCCAATTCCTTCTTTTTCCTGTTGGCTGGTGTATTGCTGCTTCAACGTATGGAAGCCGACAGTTACAAAGGGCTGTTGACGGCATTGCTGGCTGTGGTAAACGCCATTGTAGCCCTGCTACTGTACAATAACCAAAAGGATAAAGTATTATTTCACCTGTTCTCGGGGTTGACCATTAGTTTCGTAACCCTTGCCGCGCCAATGCAATTCGACGGCAATAGCATCACCCTGTTCTGGGCTACCGAAGCGGTATTGTTGCTGTGGCTTTTCCGTAAATCAAACGCCATCATATATTACTGTGGTTCGCTAATCCTATTGGCGTTCACTTTCGTCAGCATGTTAACGCTTCATGGCATGCAGGATTTATCATATGATTCGGAAAGTCATATACGCGCCTTTGAAGGGAGCATCTTCGTCAACCGGTATTTCATCACCCGCTTTTATGCATCAATAGCTTTTATTGTATCCGGATTGTTGCTCCGCCGCCATTATAGCGAACATTCCGAAAGCAATCGGGCATTGCCCGGCTGGCTACCGACAGCTATCGGTACGGTTGCCGCCGCCATGTTATTCTACACCGGTAACCGCGAATTGTACCTATACACAAATACCGATTACACCTCTTTTTGGAGGATGTCTTACTTATTTGTTTTCATTTATGCATTATCCGTTATCATCGGGAATCGTGCGGCTACCTGCCGGTTCAGGTTCATTGCCGTTATTGCCTTGTGGGCCGTTGGTTGCCTGTGTTACTGGAGTAATGCTTATTCCTTGCAATGGCAACTAAAGTCGTTGGTATACAACCACACATCATATGCATTGCCAATTATGCTTTATTGGGTTGGCCTTGCCGGATTATGTGCCCTGTTTGTGGCCACTGCCCGTACTTTTTACAGGAAATATCAACTCAAATCGCCATCAGGTAAAACCATGATGTGGATTTTCAATATAGCAGCTATCATCTGTCTTAGCATTGCCACAGTTGAAGCAATCAATCAGATAACGTCATATAATGACTTATATGTTAGTAATAAAACCACTATTACCGTGCTATGGAGCTTGTGTGCTTTCGTGCAGATGTGGTTAGGGATGCGCCTCAAATACAAAACATTACGCATCATATCGTTATCGCTATTGGGTTTAGTGTTATGCAAGCTTTTCCTATACGATCTCAGTAATGTATCGCAAGGCGCTAAAATCATAGCTTTTGTGGTGCTGGGTGTGGTGTTGCTTGTGTTGTCGTTCCTCTACCAAAAGCTCAAAAAGATACTATTCGAAGACGATGAGAAAAAGGAAGAGTGAAGAGGTAATAGATAAGAGGTAAAAGGTAATAAGCAGATTATTATTACCTATAACCTCTTACCTTTAAATAGGTGTTGATTTCCAAAAGATTCACAATTATAGTTTTCGAAACATAATGGATATAAAAACTTGTAATACAGACAAATCACAACCTTGTGACCGGACAAACAAAAAATGCAATGAAGAAAACTGTCCGTGTCCCGACCATAGTTGCGTCCGCCATGGTAAATGTTGTGAATGTATTAATTATCACCGGAGCCGCGGCAGTAAAGTGAAATGTATGAGGTGATTATACTTTATTGAACTTATTCATTTGTATTTGAGAGGCATCGATATAGCGGCAATAGTTAACCCCAGGAATACAAACAGCCCGAATATCAACCAGATCGTTGCTTGAAAATCACCTTCAGATATGTTGTATAACTCCTTGTATAACTCCAATAATATCACAAGAATCATGTATATCGAACCTAAACCCAATATTACAGAAAGCGTTATACCTACAAAAAAGTTCTTCCAGAAAAATTGTCCGATAAGACAAATAAATAATGACAGAAAAATACAATATGCGACTATATTCAAAGTCTGCTGAAATGCTGCAGAAATATTTATAGTCATTCCGGTTAACAATATTCCTAATCCAATGGCTAAAACAAATTCCTGCCAAAACGGGAGGACTGACTTGATGTTAAAACTACGATTTTTCATTATTTTGATTATAATAAGTTAATTATCAAGTATATTCTTTGAATAAAAGATGATGAATAGGTGTTATTCCTATTACAAAAATAGTATATTTTATTGATATATTTGAAAATATCATAAGTAATTAATAATCAAACAATAACTATTTGGATATAACATTTTGGAATTTCATATATCATATGTTTGCAATTGGTTGGTTGTTGTTAGTAACTATTTTCCCACTGCTGCATTATATATGTTATTTTTGATCTCAAAAAATGAGATACCATGCGGCAAAGGATTGTCTATAACAACAGCAACCTCTTCGAATTTCCCCGGTGGAAGTTTGTATTAGGAGTATCTTGGGTATACGAACCTATCCAAACCACGACTCAATGATAAAATTCAGATTTATACTCACTATATTGATATGTTGCACTTTTCGGGTTTTTGCCCAACTCGATTCCCTGCAACATTACCTTTCCCTTGCGGAATCGGATAATCCGCAATTACAGGCGCAACATCATCGTTATCTTTCAATGGCCGAGAGAGTGCAGCAGGTGGGCGTTCTTCCTGATCCCCAATTGGAAGTAGGGGTATTTGTGAAATCGATGGAAACACTGATGGGTAAGCAATATGCCGATATCAAACTGATGCAGATGTTTCCGTGGTTTGGTACGCTTGGCGCTGCTAAAGACGAAGCACGGTACATGGTGCAAATGGAATTAGATATCTGGTACAGTATCCGCAACGAATTGCTGTTCAATGTGCAAAAAGAATACTTTGCCTTGTTTGCGCTACAACAGGAAATCAATAATACCCGCCAAAATATAGAGTTGCTGAAACGGATCGAGCAATCGGCTATCTATCAATATGAAACGGGAAAATCGTCGGCAGCACCTGCTTCGGGAGGGACACAAAATCAGCCTCTCCCCTCTCCAACTCCACCATCTAATGCAATGAATGACATGAGTATACAAGTAAATACTTCAATAAACACTGCAAGTAAAACTGCCATGCCGGGAATGACTTCGTCAGGCGCTATGACTACTATGTCGGGAAGCAATGCTACCATGTCCGATATCCTGCGTATACGTATCGAAATGGCAGAGTGGGACGATATGCTGCACTCGCTCACCGATCGTATGGAAACGCAAACAGCACGTTTCAATAGCCTGCTCAGCCGGCCTTCACAAGCATCTGTGACGTTACCCGACAGCTTGCCTCCTGTTGCCTTAATGATTGATGAACAGGTCATTTCAGACAGTATCAGGCAAAACCACCCGATGTTGCAGATGTATGCTTCTGAGTCGGCACGCAATGAAGCATCCTTGACAATGAACCGCCGCATGGGGATGCCAATGATCGGCTTAGGCATTGAATACATGCCGATGGGAAGTTCTTCGATGGCTATGTCCGATATGAATGGCCGCGATATGGTGATGCCAATGATTTCGCTGACCATTCCTATCTACCGGGGTAAATACAAAGCGCAACAACGCGAAGTCAACCTGGCGCAGCAATCTACACAGGCCAATACCCAAAATGCGGTCAACATGCTGATGGTGGAAATGAAAGAAGCCACACAATTCTATAAAGAGGCCTCACGTCGTGCGCGTCTTTACGAGACACAACGAACTTTGGTACAACAGAACTTAAACCTGTTATTAACTCAATATTCCGTAGGAAGAAACAGTATTGATGATATATTGCGGGTTGAGCAGCAGTTACTGGATTATAAAACCAAGTCTGCTAAGGCTTTATCCGATATGTACACAGGGAAGGCATGGATCGAAAAATTAATGACTAAAAATTGAGATCAATAAAAAGTCGGCCGAAAAAACGTAATTTTACAAAAAAATAACATCAATGAAATCATTTATACACCTGTTTACTTTACTCCTGTTGCCTTTCCTTACATTTTCGCAGGAGGCGACCTACCGTAATCCCGTTATTCCCGGCAATATGCCCGACCCAACTGTTATCCGCGTAGGCGATATTTACTATGCCGCCGGAACCTCGTCTGAATGGGCGCTGCCTTACCGCTTGTATGAATCGAAAGATTTGGTAAACTGGACATACCTTGGTGCGCTATTCAAGGAAATGCCAGCTTGGACCATGGGTAGCTATTGGGCTCCGGAATTGTTTTACCGTAACGGCACATACTATGTTTATTACACCGCCCGCCGTCGTAGCGACCACAAATCATTCATCGGGGTAGCTACCACCCGCGATATCCGGCAAGGATTTACTGATCATGGCCTGTTAATCGAATGGACCAACGAAGCGATTGATGCGTTTGTGATCGAACTGGACAGGAAACTGTACATCTCATGGAAAGTTTACGGTTTAGATGAAGGAAAAACGATCGAAATACTTGGCTCGGAACTGACGGACGACGGTCTTAAGCTGAAAGGCGAAATGTTCCCGATGCTCAAAGCCGATACCGGAGATTGGGAAGCAGGCGGCATAGAAGGACAATGCATTGTGAAACGCAACGATTATCTCTATATGTTCTATGCCGGCAATTCGTGTTGTGGCGCCGGTTGTAACTACCAGACAGGTGTTGCCCGCGCCCGTAACATCCGCGGACCGTGGGAAAAATACGCCGGGAATCCGATCCTTCATGGTGGCGGCCAGTGGCGTTGTCCCGGGCACGGTACACTGGTGACTACACCTGCGGGACGTTATTTCTATCTTTATCATGCCTATAGCGCAGCCACTAATGTATACACGGGCCGTCAAGTCTTGCTGGACGAAATCGTATGGGATGCCGCCACAGGTTGGCCTTCATTCCGCTATGGAACCATTCCTTCCTTGCAGGCTGCAACTCCGTATGCCGGAACCGTGCAACAACCCGTTACGGATTTTTTCGATGGATTTGATGCTGCCGGCTTGGGTATTGATTGGATATGGGATGCATCACAAAATAAGCCAACCTATCGGATACAAAGCGGAAAGCTTTTTTTTACCGGGAATAATTCGCCTACGGGAGCTTTCCTTGGATTACGACCCTGCAAGGATAGTTACATGTTGCAAGCTACCGTGGAGAAAGGCGCATCGCCTGCCGGGATTTGCATCTACGGCACCAAAGACCAAGCCTTTGGTTTGTCACGTATCGGCAATCGAGTGGAACTCTGGCAGGTGGAGAAAGGTGTCTGTTCGATTCTGGAAACGGCTGAATTGCAGGAAAGTGCAGAAGTTGTCCTATTTCTCGATACCAAATTCGGACAATATTGCCGGTTCGGGTATCTTCAAAAGGATAATCAACAACAACAGGTGGGAACATTGTTGCACATGCGTAGCCTGCCGCAATGGGATCGCCCGCCAATGGTCGGTATACAGGCAGGAAGCGGAAAGGGTGTTTTTACCGAAGTAAAGGTTATAAATAATTGAAAATTGAGAACCTTTAGCTCGGCAAAGCCAATTGAAAATGATTCAATCATTTAGACCATGAACCGAATCCCCGTTATTTTACTATTTCTCAGTTTATCGCTCACTGCTTTGGCGCAAACCGACCGGAACCTCTTTGTTGCCGATCCTTTTATCCTTGAAGATAATAACGTATATTACCTTTATGGAACCAGTTCGAAAGATGGTATTGTCGCCTGGCGTTCTACCGATCTTGTGCATTGGGATGGCCCGTGTGGCGCTACCAATGGGTTAGCATTGCATAAGGATGATTCCTGGGGCGACCGCATGTTCTGGGCTCCCGAAGTATACAAAATCAATGGTAAATATGTAATGACCTATAGTGTAGAAGAACATGTCGCTGTGGCAGAATCGGATTCGCCACTCGGCCCGTTTGTTCAAGCGGAAAAGAAACCATTGCTCGAAGAAAAAGGGATTGATAGTCATATCTTTATCGATGACGATGGTACGCCTCACCTCTACTGGGTACGTTTTCAGGGAGGTAATATTATCTATACCGCACGTATGACCCGCGACCTGAAAAACGTGGATATGAGCACTGCCCGGCATTGTATCACACCGCAGTCCGGCACATGGGAATGTACTGATTCCGAGCCACGCACCAATGTTTCAGAAGGGCCTTTCGTGATGAAGCGGAACGAAAAATATTATCTTACTTACAGTTGTAACCACTTCCAAAGTCCTGATTACGCCGTGGGCTGGGCTGTGGCCGACCATCCCGAAGGACCGTGGACACGTAGCAAGGATAATCCGATACTGCTGCGCCATCATGGATATGTAGGTACAGGACATCACGCTTTCCTGAAAACATCGTCAGGAAAGTTGTATATTGTATTCCATGCCCACAATAATGCACAAACCATTGCGCCGCGCCGCACATTGATCAGCGAATGCCGATGGGATACTTTTCCCGGATTTGTTGTGATTGATCCGGCCAGTACTGAGTTAGTTAAAAATCAATAACTTTGTTACACCTATCTGGATAACTACCTAATAGGTCTTAATGTTCTGTAAACCCGTTCCGTTTTTGTTTGTTACATCAGTACCATTAGTCAATCGCCTGTTATGAATATTAAGAATATACTTTTCAATAAATATATAAAAGCTGTTTTACTGCTTGCCGCTGGTATTTTCCTCGGATGGCTGTTTTTTCATTCGTCCAAGGAACATACTCATAACGCTGTAAGTAATAACGAAATATCTGGAAGCGTTACGATATGGACATGTTCGATGCATCCGCAGATACGAATGGATAAACCCGGAAAATGCCCCCTTTGCGGAATGGACCTGATACCGGTATCCACCGGCGAAGGAGCCACTGACCCCGATGCGTTGGAAATGACCGAAGAGGCTATGCGGTTGGCCGATGTGCAAACAGCCACAGTAACGACTCAAAGCTTGGAGAAAACATTGCGCTTATACGGAACCGTGCAAGTCGACGAACGCGCCGGGTTGACCCTGGCAGCGCATATTCCGGGACGAATCGATAAGCTATTGGTAAATGCTACAGGCGAAACCGTGCATCAAGGACAACAAATCGCCACCATCTATTCGCCCGAATTAGTCACTACACAAAATGACCTGTTGCAAGCCCTGCAAATGGGCGAACAGGGAAAACCACTGGCTGAAGCAGCCCGCCGCAAGTTGAAGCTATGGAAATTAGATGACAAACAAATTGTCGGCATCGAACAGTCGGGAAAAGCACAGACAGAGTTTAGTATCTACGCCAACCAATCGGGTGTGGTGATTGCCAAACGGGTGAATGAAGGCGATTATGTGACACAAGGCGCTCCACTTTACGATGTTTCCGATTTGGATAACATCTGGATATTGTTTGACGCATACGAGAGCTATATACCATGGCTTCGCAAAGGCGACAAGGTTATATTTGAAACTAAGTCGATGCCCGGCAAAGATTACGAAGGAAGGATCGCATTTATCGATCCGGTGCTCGATCCGCAAACACGTACCACCAAGATGCGTGTGGAATATCGTAATACGGATGGCGCTTTCAAGCCCGGCATGTTCGTTACGGGACGAGTGGAGAGCCACATCGCCAATAAAAACGGAAAATTGGCAGTCCCTAATTCGGCTATCCTATGGACAGGCAACCGATCCATTGTTTACGTGAAAGATCCGGAAACCGAAAAACCAACATTCAGGATGCGCGAAGTAACACTTGGCGTGTCGTTGGGTGATACGCGTGTCGTGGAGAAAGGTTTGGAAGAAGGCGAAAACGTGGTGGTGAACGGCGCTTTCGAGATCGATGCTGCGGCACAATTGGCCGGTAAACCCAGTATGATGAACCCGCCGGCAGGTAAGATTGACCATGCGGCAATGGCCAAGGACCCGAATATCGTGATGTTAGACCTCAGTGTGCCCGGATTATGCGGAATGTGTAAAACCAATATCGAAACGGCTGCTAAATCGGTGAAAGGGGTAAGCTTTGCTGAATGGAGCAAAGAAAAACAAAGCGTACATATTATGTTTGATAAACAAAAAACCAACCCGGAAGCCATTGAGAAGGCCATAGCTGCTGTTGGATACGATACGGAGCATTTTAAAGCTCCTGACGATGTGTATGAAAAATTAGCTCCGTGCTGCCATTACAGGGATTAGTTTAAAGTTTTGATTTCCTAGCTCCAAGCAAGTCAAAAGGCATTCATTATTCGCCTTTAGCTCATGAGATCGGTTACTTCGTGAGATCGCTGACGCTAAGGCCGCTAAGTTCTCAATTGTCAATTGGCTTCGCCGAGCTTAAAGGTTCTCCATTCTCAATTATTTAATTCAACTTAAAAATCCACCTGCTTGGCAGGTGGTTATGTCCTTTTCGGCTTTGCCTTACTGTATTCTAAAAAAATGAATACAATAAGATTCTGTCATATGATGACCGATAGGACGCTTGAAGGCTATGCCTTCATC
>JAVBSH010000170.1:0-37351 GCA_031547085.1 Bacteroidales bacterium | reverse complement strand
GCTGCTCCCCTGTGGCAGTGTATCAAGGCTTCTAAAGCAGCCTGGAATGTTTACCAACAGGCAGCCGAAAAGTTGAAAGACCTGCAAACCGACGAAGAATTGGCGAAGGCGGCCGTCAGGCAGCGGTATGAACACAATTACCTGAATGCACGCAAGGAATTTGGTGCAACCGTAGCCGACAGTATCTTCCCGAAGATCTCGCGTAAACCGGTGGTCTCGCCCGATGAAGAACCGCAGATCGAAGAAGAGAAAAGTGAAGAATAGCGAAGCTATTAAATTTTACGGTCTTACGGTCTTACAATTTTTACGGTCTTTGAATGCAAGCGTGTAAAGGTCGCATGTAAACAGTCCGGTATGGTTTGCAAGCCTGCAAAGAGCAAGTAATTCCTTACGGGCGTTGTTTGCAAGCCTGCAAAGCGGAGCAAAACATTTTTGGAGAGCGCGTGCACGCTTGCAAAGCATATCAGTACATGTACCGGAGGTTTTTGCAAGGCTGCAAACCGTTTAAAAAAGTTTACGGGAATAGTTTGCAAAGCTGCAAAGCATATCCAACCGGTTACAAAGATAGTTTGCAAGCCTGCAAAGTATGGGTGGCACAAAAGAAAGGATTAAAGAAAGGCAGAGAATATTCTCTGTAACTTGTCACTCGTAACTTGTAACTTTTTTCATAACTCTTCACCGGAAACGCCCCGAAAGCCATTTCGAAGGTCTTTAAAATGAAATAAACAATGAAGAAACCAATTTCGGAGGCCTTCAAAACGCATGAAAGAGTCTCGAAATTCGTTTCGGAGATTTTTGGAGGCATGAAAAGAGGTCCGAAAAATAAAATGATGCAAAACATCAGGTAAAGCAAACCACACATGGAACATGATCATGCAAATCCGTCAAATCCTGTCAATATTTCTTTAATAGACATGGATTTTGAATGGATATACAAAGTATATTTCCTTGTGTTATGTCGTTATGCAGAAGGATTAGTAAAGCCAAAAGAGGAAGCGGAGGATATTGTTAGCAATCTTTTTTTGGTACTGTGGGAAAATCGCGAGAGCATACAGATCACTAGATCGCTTAAGTCATTCCTGTATCAGGGGGTTCGAAACAACAGCTTGAAGTTTTTGCAACATAAGAAAGTAATATGCAAATATCGTGAACATATTCGGAATATGCACGCCAACGAAGATTGGTTACTGATCTACGACAACAATGATCCTATATCCATTAGGATATTGCAGGATTTAGAGCATATGATAGATGATGCTATAAAAGCCTTACCTGAAAAATGCAGAGAGATATTTGATTTGGTGCGGTTTGAAGAATTAAAGTATCAGGAAGTTGCCGATAGATTGGGTATCTCTGTAGGTACTGTTCGTAAACAAGTCAACCGGGCAATGAAAAAACTACGGGAATCATTTGAAAATATTTGATCAATGAAAAAATGTTTTTATATTCTTTTGTCAACTTTTTTCAATCAATACGATCATATGATATAAATCATCATAAATTTAAAATGGTGGTTATTTAAAAATCATTTTATTGTTAAATTTAATACGTAAAGAAATGAAATCATTAGGTAAACTTAAGCTGAATCAACTCAGCAAAAATGAGTTGGATCAACGTAAGATGAATGCGTTAAAAGGAGGTTGTGGTTGCGAGGATTATTGTGTTTGTCGCAAGCCTGATTATTCAGATGATTCTGGCGGCATTAATAACGGAAACGGGGAATACGCTTATTAATGTAATGCTACTCTAATTAGAAAATCAGAGTAGTTAAGAATACGTTAAATCGTTATGCATACAAACATCGACAATTGGTAATGTAATTATTGGTTGTCGATGTTAATAAAAGACAATTATGATACAATCATTTATTCACACATCCGAAAATGATAATTTTTATCTATACAATGACCAATACAGGTTATCTATGTTGGTACATCCGGAATTTGAGAAGGCTTATGAACATTCAACCGATGCTGATCCGTATTATTTGAAAAAGCATGCGTATATGAGGACTCACGGATTCTTCTCAGAGCCAAAGCTTGCTGATTTCAGAACTTTGGAAGAGTCAATGGTAAAAGAAAATATCAGTCATATCAAACAGGTTACATTTGAAGCGACAGATTCGTGTAATTTAAATTGTACGTATTGCGCGTTAGGAGAATTATATGAAGGGTTTAATGAAAGGACTGGAAAAGAAATAAATACTCGCTATGCTATTAATTTATTGAAATATATTTTTGATCTTAAACCTAAAAATAGAAACAATAAACTGTATATTAGCTTTTATGGCGGTGAAGCGCTTTTGAACATGAATTTTATCAAACGGATAGTATGTGTTGCCGATCAATTAAACACAGAAAAAGGAATGGAACTTGAATACACCATGACAACCAATGCTACGCTGACACATAAATATATTGATTTTTTAACTGCTAATAAATTCCGTTTATTGATTAGTTTGGATGGAAACGAAGAAAACCATAGCTATAGATTATTTAATAAAAATAAAAAAAACTCTTTTCAAAAAGTAATAGAAAATTTGGACATGATCCAAAGGGATTATCCCGAATATTTTTCTTCTCATGTAAATTTCAATGCCGTTTTGCACAACCGCAATTCAGTTAAAGAAATTTACGAATTTATTTATACACGGTATCATAAAATTCCAAGAATCTCAGAATTAAACATGAGAGATGTTAGATCGGATAATAAAGATATGCTCGACAGGATGTTTCATAGCAAAAGAAAAAGTGAAGCCGAATACCAAAAGGAAGAATCCGACTTAACCCGTATAACACACGATGAATTATTATCGTTTAAGGAATTGACCGATTTTTTGAAATACTACTCTATCAATTATTATATATCCCATATAAATGCTTTGTTGCATAACGAGGAAAAATATTTGCCGACAAGTACCTGTACTCCTTTTTCAAAAAAAATGTTTTTAACGAATCGTAATAAGCTGTTACCATGTGAAAAGATTAACTATAAATATTCCTTGGGGAAAGTGAATGAAAATATAGAGATTGATATTCCGGAAATTACGCAGCAATACAATTTTTATTATGAGCATTTAAAAAAGTTTTGCCAATCCTGTTATGCTTACAGGTTTTGTGGTGTATGCCTGTTCCAGATAAACAATATCGACAATGTGGACAGGGAAGAATTTGTTTGTGATCAATTCCAAGATCAAAAAGATTTTAAAAATAAATTGCATCGTATTTTTTCTTTCCTTGAAAAACACCCGAATGATTTTTCCGAAATATTAGAAAATGTAATTATCGAATAACGCCCATGAAAACTGTCACTAATTATTGGTTCACCATTGAGCCGTACGTATTTGTTGGAATAACCAGCCAACGTGCTTTATTGTATAATACCCTTGACGGAGTAATCATCGAATCTGATAAAATTGAAGTTATTGGACTGTTACAGGAAACGCTTCAAGTAGAAAACTGTGGTGTCATCTTATTAACAAATGAGCGCTATAAACAAAAAGACATCGACGGTTTTATCCACGAGCTTCGCGATAAATATATGGGCGATGTGATTGATGTTGCTTTATCAAAAGGCAAGCCTGTTCAATTGTTGCCTTTTTACAATTATCCAGATAAATATAAAATATACAAAAAACATAATTTTTCTCCGTTCAAAAATATTTTACAAAATCTATCCGAAATATCTATCCATGTAGATAATACAGTTAATGTAACAAAGCTAATCCCTTTTGCGCTATCAATTCCGGGAAGTCCAACATTTAATATTATTGGAAATATTGGGGAGGTTACAAATTATAATGAACTCCTGTCTTGTTTTGATCAACATCCATCGCCAAAAAATATCTTGTGTTCCTATAAAAATGTGATCACTCTGCAACCGGCTTTTGAGAATAATTTTTCATACAGAATATCGGTTCATTTTCCGATAGATATGCAACAATGGAACATTTCGAGGCAAGTATTTCTCAATCAAACTTTACCGGTTGAATATATTTTTGATGTAACCTCCGATGAAGACAGCCAACTAGCTGAGCAACTTGTCGATCGATTCCGGATTGAAAAATATCAATTGAACCCTGTATATACCGGAAACAATATCCGGTTTTTTGAAGAAAATGTTTTCCTCACGAAAGACGACATTTTATCCGCATCCATGACGATAAAAGATTTTTTCTCCCGCCAGGCAATGAATATTTATGACTATGGAAAAATCAACATCGTACCTAATGGCGATGCTTACGCCAATCTGAACCATCCGGCGCTGGGGAATATCTACACTGATAATATTTATGAAATCGTACACAAGGAAGTGGAAGCCGGTAAATCATGGTTTCGTATCCGCAACCAGGCGCCATGCAATGATTGTGTTTATCAATGGCTTTGTCCGCCTCCATCCAATTATGAAATAGCCATGGGGCGTCCTAATCTTTGTCATGTAAAAACTGAATAACTGAGTAACTGAAAGATAAATATCTTTTATATTTACGACAATTTAATTTTAATAGACATGAAAAAAACAATCTTTATTTTAGTAATTATCCTCATAGTGATGGTAGAAAGCAGAGGACAAAAACAAGCAAGTACTAATAATTTCATCACGGTTGATGTCAGGAAAAATTATTCTTCCAAAAAGGAATTGATTCTTCAAGATTTTATGGATGTGGAATATATTGCGATAGAAACGACTGATAACTTTGTTAATCAAGGGATGGTTCAAGCTATAGGCAAAAAAATCATAATAGTAATAAATCGAATCGATGATGGAGATATTTTTGTTTACGACAGGACAGGGAAGGCCTTAAGAAAGATAAACCGTAAGGGGCGAGGCAGCGAAGAATATACAAATATTTTTAATATTACCTTGGATGAAGATAACGGAGAAATGTTTATCAACGACATTCCTGCAAAAAAAATCTTAGTATATGACTTATACGGAAAATATAAAAGAAATTTTAAACATAAGGAAGGCACCGGGTCTCTATTTTATACTGACATATTCAATTATGACAAAGATCATCTGATTTGCTATGATAAATACAATAAAGAAATAGCATTTGTTCTCATATCCAAACAGGACGGGAGTATTACCAAAGAAATTAAAATTCCATTTAAAGAAAAGAAATCATTACAGCATAGTTTAGGCGATATTAGAATACACCCCGGTTTTTATAGTTCAATAATCCCTTTCAAAGGCAATTGGATACTTTTAGAACATTCATCCGATACTGTATATACATTTTTACCGGATTACAGTTTGCGTCCATTTCTTGTAAGAACTCCGTCTGTCCAATCCATGGACCCAGAAGTAATACTTTTTTTAAGGTTATTATCCGATCGTTATTATTTCATTGAAACTATTAAAAATATATTTGACTTTGACACAAAAAAAGGATTTCCGAAAACTTTTTTTATGTATGACAAGCAAGAAAAGGCCTTTTTTGGATATAATGTATACAATGGCGACTATTCAACCAAAAAAGAAATATACATGAATGCATTAAGGCCTGTGAATCACGAAATCGTATCTTGGCAGCCTTTACAAGCCGAACAACTTGTTGAGGATTACGAAAAAGGTATACTGAAAGGCAAATTAAAAGAAATTGCCGCAAATTTGGATGAAGAATCAAATCCGGTGATTATGCTGGTAAAACATAAGAAATAAATAGCACATACAAAGAAATGCAAAAAAATAAATTCACTGTAATAGAGAAAGACCTGCAGCAAATTGCTAGTATGCTTCTACTTAACGGCACTTTAACGGAATGTCCGGGTTTGGTGCATGGTAAAATGGGAATAGCAACTTTCTTTTTTCATTATGCCCAGCATACCGGTAATGAATTATTTGCTGATTATGCGATGGATGTGATTGGTGAAATATTGAGTCAAATACACGTCAATAGTCCGGCAGATTATGAAAAAGGGATAGCGGGTATTGGTGTAGGAATAGATTATTTGATTCGGAGTAACTTTTTAAATGTAGAAGATGACATTTGCGAAGATTTTGATGGCAGAATGTATCGCGCTGTGATGTATGATCCTTGGCAGGATTTCAGCCAATATGATGGATTAACCGGTTATGGAAGATATTGGATTACACGATTGCGTTATCAAGCACCGGCAATACAGGCACGGGAATGTTTATTACGCATAACAGCGCAGATTGAAAAAAATATACCGGATATTTCAATCAAAGAACAAAGCGATGTGTATTGTTTTCTGCATAATTTACAAGAAATTTCTGGCTTTGATAATTGTGTCGGACTTTTAGAGCAATGCCAAAGGAAATGGAATTTACAATCGTCGAATGTTTCCCAAAGTTTTCCCCGATTGGGTGATTCTGCTGTCAGCAATATCATATGCGCTTATCTACGCATCCGATATTTCAACGACGCCTTACAAGATGAAATTGATATTACATTACAACAAATTCCGGATTTAGATATGGAAAAACCGCCTGTAAACATGGGACTTCTTACCGGATACGCCGGCGAAGGAATGTTGCGATTGGCAGCAATCCGACAAACGAATCATTCATGGATACTTCTCCTGTAACTCGTCACCAAAATGAACCTGTATATTTTCAACCAAACTCGCCGTGGGGCGATATATGGAGTCGGGACTTATATCCGGGAACTGACTGTTGCATTGAAAGACAGCGATATAAATGTTTGCGTGGTCAATTTGACGTCAGAAAAGCCACAAATACAGACAGAGGAAATAGATGGTATTAGACATTGGCATTTCCCTTCAACCATATCAGATCAACGGACAACAGATAATCAAAAACAATGGGAGCTATATTTCCGTAATGTTGTCTATTTGCTCCGATTGCATATCAAGGACAAAAAAGATCTGATATTTCAGTTGAATTATCATCAAAGCGGTTGCCTTGCCGAAGAGTTGAAAAATGCGTTTACTTGTAAGATTGTATCAGTTGCACATTTTTCTGGTTGGGGCTTTACCGTTTACGATAATCTGCCTCGATTGCGAAACATACTGAATGAAGAACATCCAGACAGTTTTGGGAAAAATCTGCAAAAATCGTTTGAGGAAGAGAAATCGTATTACACAAAAGCAGACTGTATTATTTGTTTGTCGAACTATATGCAGGAAATATTGTGCTGGGATTATGGTCTTGACGCGACTAAAATATCCGTCATTTCCAACGGCTTGGAGGATAATGGAGAATTGAAAATTGAGAACTTAACGAAGCGATCTCATGAGCCAAAGGCGAGTAATGGAGAATTATCCGACAAAGATACTCTGCGAAAAAAGTGGAATATTCTACACCAGGAAAAGATAATCTTTTTTGCCGGTCGTATTGACGAAGTGAAGGGGGTGAGTTTTTTAATCAAGGCTTTCCGTGAGGTGTTGAAAGAAATTCCGAATTGCCGCCTATTGATTTCCGGCAGTGGCGATTATGACAAGTACTTCCAAGAAGCCAAAGACATTTGTACGAAAATAACTTTTACCGGATTATTAGAAAAGAAAGACTTGTACGAACTCTATCAAATAGCCAACGTGGGCGTTGTTCCTTCGTTGTTCGAACCGTTTGGCTATGTGGCTGTTGAAATGATGATGCACGAATTGTCTATTATCGCTACGGCAACTTCGGGATTGAACGAAGTAGTAGATGATACTTGCGGGTTAAAAGTACCGATCGTTATACAACCGGAAACGGTGGAAATAGATGTTACATTATTGTCGGAAAAGATATTATACCTACTGCAACACCCAATAGAAGCAAAACGAATGGGACGAAACGGGCGGAAAATATATCTTGAAAAATATTCTTCAAAAATATTTCGCATGAATATGTTAAAAGTATATAAATCTATATGGCAGCTATGAATCTATATATTTTTCACACATCAAGCGAATCTGTGGCATATGGAGTTGGAACATACATCCGCGAATTAATCATTGCGCTTCGTCATAGTAATATCAAGGTATGTGTGATAAATTTAAAAGCACACATACCTCAAATACTAATAGAGGAAACAGACGATGGTATAAAGCGCTGGTATTTTCCAGAGCCTATACAAGAACAACTATCAATTGATCACCTAAATGGATTGTATTACAGAAACATTATATACCTGCTACAATTGTACATTAAGGATAAAAGTAATTTGATATTCCATTTGAATGCTAACCAAAGCAGCAAC
The DNA here is from genome assembly GCA_031547085.1 of Bacteroidales bacterium. GTDB lineage: Bacteria > Bacteroidota > Bacteroidia > Bacteroidales > UBA4181 > JAIRLS01. The sequence continues at coordinate 29,181 of JAVBSH010000170.1, read as the reverse complement.
TTTGCTGGAGAATTGAAAAAAAAATTTGATTGCAAGATCGTACTAACTATACATTATCTTGATTGGTGTTTCAGGCTATCAGGTAATTTAATACATTTCAGGCAATTATTGGAAACGCAACAAACGGTTTTGGGCGATATGGATAAAAATAAATTAAAAGAGGCATTTCAAAAAGAAAAAGAGACTTTTAATGTAGCAGATCACATTCTTTGTCTTTCAGAAAAAACACGACAAATATTACAGAAAGATTACAAAATAATGCCGGAGAAAATTACAGTAATATACAATGGACTAACTGATAATAACCTTATTGTTGAAAAAGCTGTGTTACGGCAAAAATACCATATACCCTATATTCCCATCATTCTATTTGCTGGAAGACTAGGCAGCATGAAAGGCTTAATATACGCATTGCGGGCTTTCAAGATAGTATTAAACACACATCCGCATTGCCGATTCATCATTGCAGGAAATGGAGCGTTCGATCTTCACTTAACAGAAAGTGAAGATGTTTGGATGAATGTTACGTGGACGGGGTTAATAAGCAAAGAGAAACTCTATGAATTATATACAATAGCCGATATAGGTATCATTCCTTCCCTTCATGAACAATGTAGTTATGTAGCTATAGAAATGATGATGCATGGATTGCCGATCATTGGCACTTCTACTGGAATGTTTGAAATGGTGGAAAATAATGTTACAGGCATACACATTCCTGTGGTAGAGTATATCGATAGAACGGAAATTGACATCTCACTATTGGCTGAAAATATATTATATCTGCTGCAACACCCAATCGAAGCAAAACAGATGGGGCAAAATGGACGGAGAAGGTATCTTGAAAAATATTCTTCGGCGATATTTCGCACTAATATGTTAAAATTGTATAAATCAGTATGGCATAATCGTAAAGATAGTAGGATTAAAGCATTAGTTGTAACCGGACAGAATAACCATATATGGGAAGTTAGCCATGTTGCCATAAAGCAGATTCTTGAGAATTCAGGACTTTTTACAGTCGATATCGCCACATCGCCGAAGTCTGGAGAAAACATGTTTAATTTTAGACCTGATTTTGCATCCTATCAGTTAGTCGTGCTCGATTACAACGGCGATAGATGGCCGGAAGAAACAGATAAATCCTTTTTAAATTTTGTCGAAAAAGGTGGAGGCGTGGTCATCTATCATGCATCGAATAATGCTTTCAGGCATTGGAAGGAATATAATCAAATCATCGGTTTCGGAGGATGGGAAAATCGTGATGAAACAAATGGCCCTTATATTTACATGAAAGCCGGTAAACTTGTGTATGATGTAGAATCTCCCGGGCGTGGCGGTTCACATGGCTCTCAGCATGCGTTCGTGCTAAATTGCAGTAATCCGGATCATCCGGTAACAAAAGGGTTACCAACTGTGTGGCGTCATGCACAAGATGAATTGTACGATCGTATGCGTGGGCCGGGTATTGTTAAAGATGTTTTGTTTTGGGCTTATTCCGATCCAGAAACGAGAGGATCTGGGCGTGATGAGATAGCTATATTTACGGTTGATTACGGAAAAGCACGTATTTATCATACCACTTTAGGCCATGCAGGAAATACTTTAGACAATAATATTGCTATGCAGTGTGCCGGATTTCAGGTTACACTGCTTCGCGGCGCCGAATGGGCTGCTATAGGAAAAGTAACACAGCAAGTACCGGACGATTTCCCTACGGCGACAACCATTTCTTTGCGTAGAAATTATAAGTATATGGATAATAGGCCTGATTTGAAATAAAATATCATAACTATGGCAAACGTTTCACAAAGAAGTTTTGAGCATAGTAGCACAGCGGCAACTGAATTTACAGTTGCTCCAAGTACAATTTTAGGTAAAAGCCATGGATATACAGTGCCATCAGATAAATTGAATATTGCCGTCGCAGGCATTGGCGGTGTGGGTATTACGAACATTCAGGCAGTTTTTGAAACAGAAAATATTGTTGCTCTCTGTGATGTGGATTGGAAATATTCAAAACCTGTATTAAACTGTTTTCCGAGGGCAAAGAAATACAAGGATTTTCGTAAAATGTATGATGAGATGAGTAACGAAATTGATGCTGTTATGGTTGCTACACCCGACCATACCCATGCTATTATCGCTGCCACCGCTATGACATTAGGTAAGCACGTGTATGTTCAAAAGCCGTTAACCCACTCGGTTTACGAATCAAGATTACTCACCAAGCTAGCAGCTAAATACAATGTTGCCACGCAAATGGGAAATCAGGGATCTTCTGACGAAGGCGTTGATTTGATATGCGAATGGATTTGGAACGGCGAGATCGGCGAAATAAAGAAAGTTGAAACTGTTACTAACCGTCCTATGTGGCCACAAGGGTTGGAAACTCCTTCCAAAATACACAAAATTCCTCTTACGCTGGATTGGGATTTATTTACCGGACCTGCCAAAATGAGGCCTTTCAACTCCATTTATCATCCCTGGAACTGGCGTGGCTGGTGGGATTACGGAACAGGGGTTTTGGGCGATATGGGTTGCCATATCCTACACCCAGCATTTAAAGCGCTTAAATTAAGTTATCCTGTTTCAGTAGAAGCTGCATCCTCAAAACTGCTTATCGATTGCGCACCACAAGCAGAACATGTAAAATTTGTCTATCCGGCCCGCGAAAGCATGCCGAAGGTGAATTTTCCGAAAGTAGAAATCCATTGGTATGATGGTGGTTTTATGCCCGATCGTCCGGCTGGATTTCCGCAAGGACACCAGTTGATGGGTTCAAGCGGAGGTTTGACCATTTTCCATGGAACGAAAGATACGCTGCTTTGCGGTTCTTACGGGTTCAGACCATGGCTACTCTCCGGACGTGTGCCAAATGTTCCCAAGACAATTCGTCGTGTAGACAGAGCAATGGTTGGCGGTCACGAGCAGGACTGGGTACGCGCATGCAAGGAAAGTTGGGAAAATCGCGTAAAAACCAAGTCCGACTTTTCAGAAGCTGGTCCATTCAACGAAATGGTCTTGATGGGCGCATTAGCAGTCCGCTTGCAACCATTGAATAAAATATTGAAATGGGATAGGGATAACATGCAATTTACCAATATCGACGACGATGAAAAAATTAAGTTTATGATTTCAGATGGTTTCACCATCAAGAATGGTCATCCTTCGTCTAATGCCAAAATGTCGAATCTAATGAATGCCAAAGAATTTGCAGCCGGATTAATCAAGCATGATTATCGTACGGGCTGGAACCTTCCGGCAATGCCGTAATTAAACTACTTTTAAATTAAATTTTTTATGTTTGAATCCACCCATTTTTTCAACAAGATTATCCTTTTATCACTAAAGAAGGTATCTTATCTAAGACACTCCAGATGTGGGAAATTTTACGGAATCAAAAACTTAATTCTATTTTTTTCTTCCTAATGGAACAGCAAGAGTCAATATAAATATCAATATGAATACAGGTACTCTTGACAATATAAAAGAGACAATTATAGGTCGGCCTAATCTTTTTCTTGTGCAACAAGTCGCCGACGACAAGGTGACAAATAACAGATTAATATTAAAGGATATATGACAAGGAGTCAACCAATAACAATGAACCAACACCTTCGGAATATTTCCGATATACTCTTGATTAACGGGACCTTGCTTGAAAGTTCCGGATTATGGTATGGTAAGATGGGAGTAGCAATTTTCTTTTTCCATTATGCCCAATATACCGGTAACGAATTATTCGAGGATTATGCCGTGGAAATTATTCATGCAATACAGACGGACATTCACAATGATAGCATCATAAGTTATGACCACGGCTTGGCTGGGATTGGTGTGGGGATTGAATACTTGTCGCAAAATGGATTTTTATCAAATGATACGAATAACGTTTTGGAAGATTTTGATAGGCGTATACGGAGAGACATCATGTATCAGCAACAGGAGAATAACAACCTTGCTAATGGACTATGTGGCCTTGGCCAATATCTTTTATTCCGGATAAATGATCAGCAGACACAAGCTAATGAATTTTGCTTGCTAATTAATCAGGAAATGATGATACATGTAGTGAACATTCTGGAAAATGAAAAACACACACAAACTCGTAATCTATCGGACATTTTAACCTTTTTGTGCAGGTTGTATACGTTGAATATCTGTAACTCCAAAATTGATCGATATGTGGATAAAGTGTTAACAGACTTTACCATTGATGATATTTCTGATGAATTATTGTATGTGTGGGCACTGACACTGCTACGTATAGTACCGTTACGTGGATATATGGCAGATTGGGCTGACCAGATTATCAACAAGGCGGTGCAAATGATGGAGCAAACTGACGTGCATAGTACCAATAATTTATCGATGAATAAAACGAATAAATTATTTTGGTTGTTGCAATGTAAAAAGTTAATTGGACGATCTGGGATAAGAACTTGTTTAATAGGCCGATTGGATACTTTGATGGATAAAATACTCGAACAAGATGGAGATGAACTTCGTTTCGAAAAAGGGAATCTTTCAATAAGGGGTTGTGCCGGACATGCTTTAGCATTAATGACCATATCCGGTCAATGCAATGATACTTGGTTAGATTTATTGGAGTAAAAACTATGGCTGAGTTAGAACATATTACCATTATTATTCCATTGCGGATCGACAGTGAGGAGCGACGTACAAATATGGATGCTTCCTTGGACTATCTTTGCCGGTATCCCGAGATAACCATCATGGTACTCGAGGCTGATGCTGTACCTAAATATGAACCACATATTAACCACCCCGGCTTTGCCTACTATTTCATCGAAGATCATGATCCAGTATTTCATCGTACACGTTATCTGAACCAAATGTTAATCAGTGTGAATACTCCAGTTGCCGGAATTTGGGACAGTGATGTAATAGTTCCCATAAAACAAATTGTAGACGCTGTTCGGGAATGTATGTCCGGAGTTACTTTATGTTATCCATTTGACGGACGGTTTTGTGCCATATCCGATCAGTTTAGTCGTATATACAAAGACATTGGTAATTTTGACATTCTGGAACAAAACGAATCCCTGCATTGGCTGATGCATGGCCGGTATTCAGTTGGCGGAGCCTTTGTAGTACATGTAGAGAGGTATTTATCAGCAGGCGGTGAAAATGAACATTTCTATGGATGGGGCCCTGAAGATACCGAACGACGGGAAAGAATAAGTAATCTTGAACTAAAGGTCAACAGAGTGAATGGATGTTTGTACCATTTGCATCACCCCCGCGGGATTAATTCCAACTTTGCCAACCGTGAAAGAGCTATTGCTAATCGTCGCGAATATCTAAAAATCTGTCGAATGAATTACATTGATTTAAAAGAGTATATTTCAACCTGGTCATGGGGCAAACCAACACATATCTCACATGAAACCAATTAACCTGTATATCTTCATCGAAAAAGGTCGTGCGTCCGTGTATGGCATCGGCACGTATATTAAAGAGCTTATAGAATCTATTGGAAATGATGTAATTTATTTAACCGTGATTCACCTGCATGATGAACCGGTCATTAAAATGGAAGAAACAGACGGCATCAGATATTGGCATATTCCTGATACCATTGAAACTGTCCCTTACCTGAATTATGAAGCCCATTATAAGCAGTATTATCGCAATATTATATATTTAATACAATTATACATGCCAGTTGCCGAAAGGTTGGTATTTCATATAAATTATGCCCAAGACAAGTCATTGGCTGAAATATTAAAGAAAACTTTTGACTGCAAGTTGGTATTTACTATACATTGCTTGAGCTGGTCTTTCAGTCTGTCCGGAAATATCACACAATTCAGGCAAATATTGACCACACAGGGAACCAGCTTGGATGATTCATTCAAAAAATCGATTACTGAAGCATACCAGAAAGAAAAAAACTTTTTTGAAAAAATGGATCGGATCATATGTTTATCTGATAATACACAAAAGATTATACAGGATGACTACCAGATAAAACCGGATAAATTAACTGTTTTATATAATGGGCTAACAGACAATAAACCTATTGCAAAAAAAACGATATTGCGCCAGAAATATCATATTCCTGATATTCCTGTTATTCTGTTTGCTGGAAGATTAGATAATATTAAAGGTTTAGCATATGTACTGCGGGCTTTTAAAATAGTATTGAATACACAACCTCATTGCCACATGATCATTGCAGGCAATGGAACTTTTGATACTTATATGAAAGAATGCGAAGATATTTGGATGCATGTTACTTGGACAGGTTTAATAGACAAAAATAAACTCTATGATTTGTATTTCGTTGCTGATATCGGAATCATGCCTTCGTTGCACGAGCAATGCAGTTATGTGGCTATTGAAATGATGATGCATGGCGTGCCATTGATTGCCAGCACTTCTACTGGCTTGTGCGAAATGGTGGAAGATGGAGTTACCGGCTTGCATATACCGGTGGTTGAACATCCTGACAAAGTGGAAATAGACAGTGATTTACTTGCAGAAAAAATGCTTTATCTATTGCAAAATCCGGAAGAAACAAAAAAAATGGGCAAGAATGCTCGCAAGCGTTATGAAGAAAAATATTCTTCAAAAATATTCCGTAAAAATATGTTGGAGTTTTACCGGTCATTATTTTGACAGTTATGAGTAACATTTCATTAGTTAGTCAGTCAGCAATAATACTGTTGATAATAATTATTGAAGGAAACTGATGTTATGAAAAATCAATTGGAGCATATTGTCGAAAAAGTTTTATTACATTGTGATGAATGTAATGACAATGGATTGTGGTTCGGAAAAACGGGAATTGCAATCTTCCTTTTCCATTATGCCAAGCAGACAAAGGACAAACAATATAAAGAAAAAGCGGAAGAATTGATAGATTTGCTCTATACCCGTATTGATACTATTGATAAAGGAATCCCAAACGGTATTGCTGGCATAGGTATTGGAATAGAATACTTAGTTCAAAATGGATTTTGTAAAGGTGACACGGATGACATATTGGAAGATTTTGATATTATTTTAAGAGAAACAGTTGTGTGTGAGATACACAATGTCAAGTCTATATTGAATAGTGCCAAGTATTTTAAATATAGGATAACAAATCAAACCAATAAAAATAACACACAATCTTTTCATATTAAATTCTCAATCATTCAAGTGATTGACATCCTATATGAATTCTTTCATTCTGGTATTTTTCCCAAGTCGACAGATGGAATCATGTGCTCCGAATATGTAGACTATATACTGGATTTTATAGACGAAACATATGAAATATATCCCGTAAAAGCATCAAAAATCATTGACCACATATTGGCATTACCGAATATCAAAAAAGGTATTTCACTATACACTGCTATTAAGTTATTAAAAAGAAACAAAATACTTAGGCATTCGAATCGGTTATATGATATTTGCATGAATTTGCATAATAATGGGATTTTGACTGTCAATGGCTTTGATGATTTGAAATCTTATATAATGCAACAACTATATCTAAAGAACAATGAGAACATTTCAAATAACGATTTATACAAGTTGAATAATACAAGCTATTTGGGATTAAAGGGCGGATGTGCCGGTTTGGGTATGTTGATGCTCACAACTTTGGAGCCCTCTATTTATACATGGTTTGACTTAATTGATTTATAAGATGAGAGATGTTACGATCATTATACCATTGAGGATTGATTCGACAGAACGGAATGAAAATGCTCATTCCGTTTTGGAAGTATTACATGATTCTTTCGATATAAACCTGTTTGTTTTGGAAGCGGATTCCAACCAAAAATTTAATCCTCCTTCCTACATAGATTACATATTTGTCAGGGATGATAATCCTATTTTTCATCGTACACGTTATCTAAACATCATGTTAGAGAAAACAATTACTCCTATTATAGGGATATGGGATTCTGATGCAGTTGTTCCCGATATCCAACTTGTAAAGGCTGTGAATTGCATAAGGCATCATAATATAACCATGTGCATTCCTTATGATGGCAGATCTTACAATGTCACTCCTGATTTTAGCTTCTTGTATAACAGATATCATAAAAAGGCAGGTGTTATAGATGAGAATAAAGATCGTTTCACATTACATGGACACCTTTCTTTAGGAGGTGCTTTTGTAGTAAACAAAGAAAAATACCTTCAAATAGGAGGTGAAAATGAGTATTTTTACGGGTGGAATATTGAAGATTGGGAAAGGGTGAAACGTTGCGAGATAGCAGGTTGTAACGTCTGCAGGATTAACGGCCCCTTGTATCATTTATATCATCCCAGACTTCATAATTCTACATTTGTTGATAAAAAAGAACAATTGAAAGGAGTAAAGGAATATCTCAAAATATGTAGTATGAATAAGGAGGAGTTGATGAATTATATAAACGGTTGGAAATGGAACAAAAAAGTACAAAAAATCCGATAATTATTTTTAGATTCCACAAGTATTTAGATGTATGTATGAACAGATTGGAAATGTTAAAATTTTACAATCCCGGGATTCCTATTTACGGTATATTCGGCGGTGAAAAAGATAAATGCAATTTTTATAAAAAAAATCTGAATAAGTTTTTATGCGATGTTTATGATATAAGCGATAAATCCTTTAGCAGGAGATGGAAAGATTTCGATTTCTCGTTGCAGGAATGGTATATCAACTTTGGTAAGGATATTGATTTTGATAGGGCATTTGTCTCAGAATGGGATTTATTAGTATTTGCTCCGTTCGAAAATATCTATTCGAATTTGAATGAGAACGATATTGCTGTCACTGCATTGGTTCCCATTTCTGAAATTAAGGATATATGGTTTTGGACTTCCAACGACCTATTAAAAACCGAATGGGAGAATCTAATAAAATATGCAAGAGAATCTTTCGGTTATTCTTTGGAACCTTTTGGTTCGCAAGGCCCCGGACTAACATTTCCAAAGGATTTTCTGGAAGAATACAGCAAGATTAGTGGTATTCCCGACGGGTGCAACGATGAGATACGGATTCCTTTGTTTGCACAAATCTTAGGATTTCCTTTAAAAGATACGGGATTTTATAAAGGATGGTTCGACCCGTATGGAAAATTTTTGTTTAATTGCGAAAGAAATGAAATCAATGAATTTATCATTAGAAATGAATTGAAGTTAAACAAACAGATAGCATTTCATCCGTTTAATAAAATATTTTATGCGTATTAATGTGTGATATTAAAACATAATGAGAAACCTTGACTCGTAAATTTCCTTTCACCCTCCAATTGGACGCGATGGACTGCGGTCCAGCCTGCCTGCGCATGGTCGCCCGCCACTATGGCCGCAGCTACACACTGCAAACACTCCGGCAGCGCAGCTTCATCACGCGCGAGGGAGTGAGCATGCTGGGTATCAGCGATGCGGCCGAAAGCATCGGATTCCGTACCACGGGAGTAAAGATCAACTTCGAGCAATTGTGCACCGATGTGCCGTTGCCCTGTGTCGCCCACTGGAACCAGAATCATTTTGTGGTGGTATACAAAATCCGGAAAAAGCGGGGCTTTTTCCGGAAAGTGACGGGTAACAGAATGGTGACGAGTGACGAGTTACATGTGACAGGAGGAGATGAGGAGGATACCAAAAAAGTCACCCGTCACATGTCACATGTCACTGAAAATGTAACTATTTACGTTGCCGATCCTGCGCATGGCCTGGTACAATACAATGAGAAAGAATTCATGCGTTGCTGGGGCAGCACCAAGGTGGAAGGCAAGGACTGTGGTACGGTGCTCGCCCTGCAGCCCGGCCCGGAGTTCTACGGCATGGAAGACGAGAAGAAAGCCGAAGAGAAAAACATCGGTTTCTTCTTCCGTTACCTGCGGCCCTACAAGGCGCAACTGGTACAATTGGCATTGGGCATGCTCACCGGCAGCCTGTTGCAGATGATCTTCCCCTTCCTCACCCAGGCGTTGGTGGATAACGGTATCCGCAACCACAACCTGGGGTTCATCACCCTGATCCTCATTGCGCAATTAGTGCTGTTTCTGGCACAGCTTTCCGTCGGTATGATCCGCAGCTGGATCATGCTCCACATGAACACCCGCATCAACATTGCGCTCATCTCCGACTTCCTGGCAAAACTCATGCGCCTGCCGATGAACTATTTCGACACCAAGATGGTGGGCGACATCATGCAGCGCATCGGCGACCACGGGCGCATCGAGTCGTTCCTTACCGGGTCGTCGCTCAGCATCATCTTCTCGCTGTTCAACTTCATCGTGTTCGGCGCCGTCCTGGCATACTACAACCTCACGGTGCTGGGTGTCTTCCTGCTCGGCAACACGCTGTATGTGCTATGGATCCTGTCGTTCATGCGCTGGCGGCGCAAGCTCGACTTCAAACGTTTTGCACAGGCGTCGGCCAACCAGAGCAACATCGTCCAGCTGATCACCGGCATGCAGGAGATCAAGCTGAGCAACTGCGAGAAACAGAAACGGTGGGACTGGGAACGTATCAAGGTCAAGCAGTTCAAGATCAGCATCCAGGGCATGGCGCTGGGACAATACCAGCAATTAGGTTCGGTGTTTTTCGGGCAGACCACCAGCATCCTCATCTCGTTTATTGCCGCCAAGGCGGTGGTGGAGGGACAGATGACCCTCGGCATGATGATGTCGCTTACCTATATCGTTGGGCAGGTGAGCGCTCCCATTGGGGAGTTCATCGGCTTTGCCCGCGCCTGGCAGGATGCCAAGATCAGCCTGGAGCGCCTGGGCGAGGTGCACCTGAAGGAAGACGAAGACCAGCAAAGCGCCCTGAGCATGACCACCCTGCCGCAGGACAAGACCATCCGCATCAGCGACCTGTATTTCAGTTACGACGGCGCCGACCGCGACTATGTGCTGGACGGCATCAGCCTGGATATCCCGCACAACCGGGTGACAGCCGTGGTGGGCGCCAGCGGCAGCGGCAAGACCACGCTGGTAAAGCTGATGCTCGGTTTCTACCAGCCCAACAAGGGCACCATCAAGATCGGGGAGACGGGCCTGCAAAACATCAACCCACATGTGTGGCGTGCCAAGACGGCAGCCGTGCTGCAGGACGGGTTTATCTTTTCGGATACCATCGCCGGGAACATCGCCGTGAGCAGTGAGATCATCGACAAGGAACGGCTGGCGGAGGCTGCCACTACTGCTAACATTGCAGAGTTCATCGACTCGCTGCCGCTGGGCTATAACACCAAGATCGGGATGGAAGGCAACGGCATCAGCCAGGGACAGCGGCAACGCGTCTTAATTGCCCGTGCAGTGTACCACAACCCGGAGTTCATCTTCTTCGATGAGGCTACCAATGCGCTCGACGCAAAGAACGAAAGGGAGATCATGGAACATCTGGAAAAGTTCTATCAGGGAAAGACGGTGGTGGTGGTAGCGCATCGCCTGAGTACTGTCCGCCATGCGGATAACATCGTTGTGCTGGACAAGGGCAAGATCGCCGAACAGGGCACACACGAGGAGTTGACCGAACGGCGCGGGATTTATTATGACCTGGTGAAGAACCAGCTGGAGTTGGGGCAGTAAGCCCCACCCCCTAACCCCTCCCCTAAGGGAAGGGGAGCGTGCTCCTCAAAGGGAGTGCGTTAAATCAATACATATGCAAATGATGGATAATGAAAATAAGGATTCTACCCACCAAACGGTGTGTAGCAACGTTTCCCACCCCTTAGGGGAGAGTCAGGGTGGGGCTGATCCACCAAACAATGTACAACACGCTCCCCCTCCCCTTGGGGGAGAGGGGTCGGGGGGTGGGGCTTCCATCGAATTACGCAGCGAAGAGGTTCAGGAAGTGCTTGGGCAGGTACCGCCGTGGATATTACGGAGCGGGATCACTGTGTTGTTTGTCATCGTGCTGGTGCTGTTTGCGGGCAGTTGGTTCTATAAGTACCCGGACATCATCGAGGCGCCGCTGATGGTAACTTCCTTCAACCCGCCGGTACAGGTGAATGCCCGTGTCAACGGGAAGATCACCCGGTTGCTGGTGACGGACAAACAACCGGTAAAAGCTTCGGAGTATTTGGCCGTGATTGAAAACCCGGCCAATACCGGCGATGCCGGGAAACTGAAGATACAATTGACTGCATGGCTGGAGATGATCCGTGATGGCAGGTTCCATTTTGCACCCGAAGAATTGAAACAGAAATATGAGCTGGGCGACATACAGGCTTCGTACCTGGGTTTCATCCGTTCGGCAGGCAGCTACCAGCTGTTTGCCGACCTGAATTATTACCCGCAGCGGATCGCAGCCATCGGGGACCAGATCGTCAAACAGCAGCAGCACTACCAGAAGCTGCTGAAACAGAACGAAGTGGTACAGCAGCAACATGTGCTGGCACATCGGCAATACGTGCGGGATTCGATCCTGTATGTTAAAAAAATTAATCCCGAATCTGAGCATGACGCTGCACGTAACAGTTTCCTGCAAAGCCGGCACAGCTTGGAATCGTCGCGGATAGCGCTGGACAACGCCAACATGCAGATTGACCAGTTGCGGCAGTCGATCCTCGACCTGCAGTTGCAGGAGCTGGAAAAGCAAAGCCAGCTGCAGTCGGAGGTAAAAACGGGCCTGGACAACCTGCTGAACGCCTTCAACACCTGGGAGATGGCCTACGTACTGAAAACGCCGGTGGATGGCACAGTGGACATCAGCAAGTACTGGAACGTGAACCAGAACATCACCGCCGGGGAGACAGTGTTCACGATTATCCCCGAAGCTTCCGGGCAATTGGTCGGCAAGGCGCAGTTACCCATTGCCGGTTCCGGCAAGGTGAAATCGGGGCAGCGGGTCAATGTCCGTTTCCTGAATTTCCCCGACACGGAATACGGCATCGTGCGCGGGGCAGTGAGCAACATGTCGGTAGTGCCTTCGGGCGAGTCGTATACGCTGGAGGTGCGCTTCCCGGACGGACTGATGACGACCTACGGCAAGGAACTGCCTTTCCACCAGGAGATGCACGCCACGGCGGAGATCATTACTGAGGATCTGCGGCTGCTCGAACGGCTGTTTCTGCCGTTAAAAAAGGTGTTGAAAGAACAGAGGTAAGAGGGTGAAAGGTAAGGGGTGAGGAAAACTTGTCCGCGTGGTATAATGATCTTCCATTAGCCATTTATCATTAGCCACTACTTAGTACGGTAAATTGTCCATGAGCATGTGTTCATACGTATAAAAATGCACTTTTACAGGCTCTACAAAGGATTTATATTGATTGATGGCGCCTATAATTGCATTCTTGCGGTCGTCATCCAAAGGGCAATAGGCATTTGTCCTGACATCGATCCGGTTCCTATCCTCGATTATTTTCCAAGTACCGGCAATAAGTCCGTCAATAACCATTGCATGATTATAAGGTGAATGATTCTCGTTAAGATATCCCGGATGAAACATGAATGTACGGTTCCGGTAGCTGACACCGTATTCGTCATAATCGGGCATCAGGAAAGTTTCCTTTTGCCTGTTGTAATCGAGCAGTGTGCCCGGTACAAAAATATACTCATAATCATCAATGGTTACTTTTTCAAAATGATCATCCAACATATCTACCCCGGCTTGGGTATCTTTATCAGAAAGCCCTGACCACCACGAAAAATCTTGTATCGTAGCAGGTCCATGCGACGAAAAATAGCGTTTGGTCAGTTCGGCCAATGCCTCTTCGCGGCTTAATTCAGGCGCAGGAGGGACACGTTCGTCCAATAGGGTGTATGTATGTTGTTTGCCTCGCCTGGGACCGCTGCAAACAAGCTTTTCCAGTTCAGCATGCATCATGATGTAGGCAAAACGCATCCTATTCACTTTTAATCCGGCTTTGCTCATTGCAATCATTAATTCCAGGCGTGTCGAATTCTTACCGCCTTCCAGCGTATGAATGATGACATCTTTGCTGCGGTTCAGCGTATTTGTATCCAGTTCATATTTGCGATAGGAAAAGCCGTTGGTCATGTGCGCCCTGGGAGCAGTTAAGCCAAGTATCCACCTGATGTCGGCCGGCGCAATGAAATGCCATGTGGGACGCATGATGTGCGTCCGGAGGATATGCCCTTCATTGAAGGCATTCTCGATGTCGCGGTATGCCAAATACGGTAATCGCAAACCAATGGCCCACATAGCCATTGCAAAATCCTGTGCCTGCATGACAACTTGCCATTTTACCAGTTCGTCAGGCCAAACAGATTTTGCTGCTACAATTTGCTGGTTGACTAGCCTGTGTTGAAGAATATCCAGTGAGGTCATAATTTAGGTTATAAAATGGTATAACATTCTAATATAGAACACACAAAAGTTAATTTAGTTCATTCGCAAATAAAATGACAGTACAAAATAACGGTTTTATTTCGTAACTTGGCAACCTGAATGTAGGTATATATCAATATATTTATTTCAATAATTTTCAAAGTTTTATCATTCATTATGGCAAAGTTCACGCACCTGCATGTGCATACCCAATATTCCACCCTCGATGGGGCTTCGCAAATTCCGGCGTTAGTAGACAAAGCAATTGCCGATGGCATGAATGCCATGGCCATCACGGACCATGGTAACATGTTTGGCGTCAAGGAGTTTTTTAATTATGCGACATCTATTATCGGTCGAACCAGTAAAAAGATAGCCGATCTTAAAAAAGAAGAACAGACCGACCAGACCCGCGCGAAGATCGCCAAACTAACAGCGCTTGTGGAGCAACAGGAAAAGGATCCGTTCAGGCCTATCATAGGCTGCGAAGTATATGTGTCTCCTACCAGTCGCTTCGATAAGAAAGGCAAGGAAGACCGGAGCGGTCACCATCTGATCCTCCTGGCTAAAAACAAGACCGGCTACCACAACTTAGTGAAGCTGGTATCGCTCGGATATATCGAAGGATTTTATTATAAACCCCGCATTGACAAGGATATCCTTGAGAAGTACCGTGAAGGACTCATCGTCTCCTCGGCTTGTATTGCAGGCGAAATACCGCAACATATCATGGATGGGAATATTGAAGCGGCAGCGACTTCCATTCTTTGGTTTAAGGAGCGTTTCGGCGAAGATTTTTACCTCGAGTTGCAACGCCATAAGACTGACAAGCCCGGAACCGCCACCGATGTATATCCACGGCAGGAGGAAATCAACCCGGTACTGGTGGAATTATCGAAAAAACATGGGGTAAAATGTATTGTCACCAATGATGTGCATTTCGTGAATGAAAACGAAGCCGAGGCACATGACCGGTTGCTGTGTATCAGTACGGCTACCGACGTAAACGAGGTGAACCGCCTGCGTTATACCAAGCAGGAATGGTTCAAGACAAGTGCCGAAATGGCTGCCATCTTCCCAGATCATCCCGAAGCGCTCGAAAATACGAACGAAATTGCAGACAAGGTAGAGTTCTACGACATCAACTCAGCGCCGATCATGCCCGATTTCCCGTTGCCGGAAGGATTCAGCGATGCCGATGAATACCTGCGGCATCTTACTTACGAAGGTGCAAAAAAACGGTATAAGGACAATCTTGACGACAAGGTGCAGGAACGGATTGATTTCGAGCTGCAAACGATTAAGAATATGGGTTATCCGGGCTACTTCCTCATTGTGCAGGATTTTATCGCTGCAGCGCGTGCAATGGGTGTTTCGGTGGGGCCGGGGCGTGGTTCGGCAGCGGGTTCGGCAGTGGCTTATTGCCTGCGTATCACCGATATCGATCCTATCAAATACGACCTGCTGTTCGAGCGTTTCCTCAATCCCGACCGTATCTCTATGCCCGATATCGATATCGACTTTGATGATGACGGCCGCGGGCAGGTACTCCAATGGGTGACCGAAAAATACGGCAAAGAGCGTGTGGCGCACATCGTTACTTTTGGCACGATGGCGGCTAAGTCGGCCATCAAGGATGTAGCGCGGGTACAAAATGTGCCGCTTCAAAAGGCTGACGAGTTGAGCAAACTCATTGACGAAATTCCGCGTGATAAGAAGGTAAACATCAAAAACGCCATCGAATACGTGCCTGCCATGAAGGAGGCGCTTAATTCGTCCGATCCGTTGGTTGCCGACACCATTAAATACGCGCAGATGCTCGAAGGCACAGTGCGGCAGACGGGTGTTCATGCTTGCGGGGTGGTGATCGGCCGCGATGACCTCACCAACTTTGTGCCTATCAGTACTGCTTTCGATAAGGAAACAAATACCGAAATCCTTGTGACGCAATATGAAGGATCGTTGATTGAGGATGTAGGTATGATGAAGATGGACTTCCTGGGTCTGAAAACCCTCTCGATCATCAAGGAAGCCTTGGCAAATATTAAGTTACATCACGGTATCGACCTTGATATTGACGCTATTCCACTCGACGATGAGTTGACATACGATCTTTACAGCAAGGGCGAAACTACCGGTACATTCCAGTTCGAATCGGATGGGATGAAGAAATACCTTCGCGAACTGCGTCCTACCAAGTTTGAAGACCTCATCGCGATGAATGCCCTTTACCGTCCCGGACCGATGGACTATATCCCCGACTTCATTGCACGGAAACACGGACGTAAACCGATCGAGTATGACATCCCTGTCATGGAGGAACGTTTGAAAGACACTTACGGGATCACGGTCTACCAAGAACAGGTGATGCTTTTGAGCCGCGATCTGGCTGGTTTCACGCGGGGACAAAGCGACGAGCTCCGCAAGGCGATGGGAAAGAAGCTCATCGACAAGATGAACGCCTTGAAAGAAAAGTTTGTCGCAGGTTGCAAGAACAACGGGCACGATGAGAAGGTGGTCGACAAGATTTGGGACGACTGGGTGAGCTTCGCTTCGTATGCATTCAACAAGTCGCATGCTACATGCTATTCATGGGTAGCTTACCAAACAGCCTTTCTCAAAGCGAATTACCCATCGGAATACATGGCTGCCGTGCTTAGCCGCAACATTTCGAACATCACTGAAATTACCAAGTTCATGGACGAATGCCGCCGTATGGGCATTGAAGTGCTTGGCCCGGACGTGAACGAAAGTAATATGGCTTTTACGGTGAACAAGCAAGGTAACATCCGTTTCGGATTGGGCGCTGTGAAAGGCGTAGGCGCTAATGCCGTAGCCAGCATTGTGGAGGAACGGACAAAAAACGGATCATTCAAGGATATTTTCGATTTCGTGGAACGGGTAAATTTGCAAGCCTGTAACAAGAAAAATATGGAAGCATTGGCGCAAGCCGGGGCATTCGATAATTTCCCCGGTATTAAGCGCGAACAATTCTTTGCTGAAAATGCCACTAGCGAAACTTTCACTGAAGTGTTGCTACGTTTCGGCAATAAGATGCAATCGGATAAACAGATGAGCCAGAATTCGCTCTTCGGCGGCAGCAATGCCGTGGCGATCACCCGTCCCGAGGTCCCTTTTGTGGAAGACTGGAGCATCCTCGAGAAATTGAACCGTGAGAAAGACCTGATCGGGATATATCTTTCGGCTCACCCGCTGGATCCGTTCCGGTTGGAGATAAATCATCTGGCAAACACGCAATTATCCGACTTCCAGACTTCGCTGCCCGAAGGCAAAGAATTTTCTATTGCAGGGTTGGTGACCACAGCACGTAACGCCATCAGTAAAACCGGGAAACCATGGGGAGCGCTTACACTCGAAGATTTCAGCGGGTCGCATGAGTTCCGTTTTTTCGGCAAGGATTACGAAATGTTCCAGGGTTATATCAGGGATGGCCTACCATTGTTTATCAGGGGGAGTATTCAACGCAACTTCCGGAATGAGTTGGAACCGAAAATAAAAACGATTACTTACCTCAGCAATGTGAAAGATGAGATGCTGAAAAGCGTGTCGCTGATGTTGCCGCTGGAACGTATTACCGACGAGTGGATTAGCGAACTGAATGCACGTGCGGAAGCCAACAAGGGTAATACGACTTTGCGGTTTAAAATTATCGATCCGGAAACGAACTTAGTAGTGGAAATGTTTTCGCGGAAGCAACGGATCAACCTGAGCGTCGAATTTGTGGAATACTTAGATAGTCTTGAGATAGAATACAAATTAAATTGATGACAATATGACCCGGAAGCAACTTTTCCAGCATGTGATTACACGGTTTCAGGAAACAATGCCTGTGGCCGAAACCGAATTGCAGTACCGTACGCCTTACGAGTTGTTGGTTGCCGTTATCCTGTCGGCCCAGTGTACCGATAAACGCGTGAACATAATTACTCCACCGTTTTTCGAACGATTTCCTACTGTCGAGTTGCTCGCCGAAGCTACACAAGAACAGGTATTCGATTTGATCCGGAGTTGCTCATATCCCAACAATAAATCAAAGCATTTGATCGGGATGGCTCAGGCAGTAGTCGGGAAATATGATGGAAAAGTTCCGGGAACCATCGAAGAATTGATGCAATTGCCTGGTGTAGGGCGTAAAACGGCAAATGTAATAGCTTCCGTAGTGTTCAACAAACCGGCCTTGGCTGTCGACACACATGTGTTCCGTGTATCGGAGCGCATAGGTCTCACCCAACATGCAAAGAATCCATTGGATGCAGAAAAGCAGCTGACCAAGTATATCCCTGAAAATCTGTGGGCTATTGCCCATCATTGGCTGATACTTCATGGGCGTTATGTTTGTACTGCCCGTTCGCCGAAATGTGCAGAATGCCAATTCACAGAATGGTGTAATTACTACAAAAAGTTCACATCACAGAGTTAGAAGGGATTTTCGGTCATAGACGAAAAGTTCAACGTTTTTTTTGTTTTCACAAAAAAAATCGCCTACTTTGCGTCGTTTTTACATAATTTACGTGGAAATTTTATACCAGTTAGATCATTTCGCTTGTGCTGTTCTTGTAGTATTTCTAATATCATTCATCATCCAGCTTTCATATTATTTGATTGTATACGTGAGAGTTGTATGGCGCAAAGAAAAACAAAATACAAATCAAGTGAACGAAACACCTCCTGTTTCTGTTATTATATGCGCACGCAATGAAGAAGATAACCTTTCGACTAATTTGGTATCCATCCTGAAGCAGGATTACCCGTCGTTTGAGGTGATCGTTGTGAACGATTGCTCGGAAGACGATACTGAACAAGTATTGGCCGGGCTGAAGCAGCAGTATTCTCACCTGCGCAGCACGATCATTAAAATGAACGGTTCTTTCAGGAATGGAAAGAAATTTGCAGCAACGGTAGGCATTAAAGCCGCACAACATGAGTGGTTGTTGTTCACCGATGCCGACTGTAAACCCGAAAGTCCGCAATGGATCAGGTCTATGAGCAGGCGTTTCGTTGATAAGAAGGATATTGTGCTGGGGTATGGCGGTTATATGCCCCAGAAAAGTTATTTGAACAAGTGGATACGTTACGATACCTGTTTCATCGCCTTGCAGTACTTTGGTTTTGCCAAGGCTGGAATGCCGTACATGGGTGTAGGACGTAACCTGGCGTACCGAAAGTCATTGTTCTTTGCCCATAACGGTTTTGCTGCTCACGCGCACATCCTCTCGGGTGACGATGATCTGTTTGTCAACCAGGCAGCAACCAAAAAGAATGTTGCCTTGATGTATGCCCTTGATGCACACACCCGGTCGCTTCCTAAGAGCACATTCAAGGAATGGATCTGGCAAAAGTGCAGGCATGTCACGACGAGTAAATACTATAAGGGAAGCCAATCCTTTTTGTTGGCGCTCGAACCCTTTTCACGTGTCATGCTATGGGCATCGTTTGTCGTATTGATGGTTCAATGTACCCTTTGGCAATACGTATTGATTGCCTTTTTGGTGCGTATGATTGTTTTTTTGTCGATCTTTGGCGCTGCCACCAAAAGGTTCAATGAACAAGGCATTTTGCCGCATGCCATATTTTTCGATTTGGCAATACCTTTTGTGTATCTCTATGTTTTTCTATTAAATCGAATTTCTTCAAAGCATAACAAATGGAAGTAAAAATAGATACATTGTCATCCAAAGCCCAACTGGATGTCGAGCTGGTTCAGCAAGCTGTTGACGGCGACCAGAAGGCTTATGCCGAGTTGATGGAGCGTTACCGCGATGCCATATATTACATGTTATTGAAAATGGTTAACAATGCTGCCGATGCGGAAGACCTGACCATTGAAGCCTTTGGGAAAGCATTCAAGAATATCAAGCAATATACAGCCAATTTTGCATTCAGCACCTGGTTATTTAAAATCGCGTCCAATAATGCGATTGATTTCATGCGGAAGAAAAAACTCAACAATGTTTCCATTGACGATACCCTCCGGGACTCCGATACCATGCCGGTGAACATCCGTTCGGAGCAACCCACTCCGGAAGAAAGCCTTATATCCGAACAAAAGATACTGATGTTGCGGTCGGTAGTTGCCAAACTTAAACCCCGCTACCGCAAACTGGTGGAACTCCGTTATTTCTATGAATATTCCTACGAAGAAATCAGCGAGGAAATGGGATTGCCTATCGGAACTGTGAAAGCACAATTGTTCCGTGCCCGTGAGTTGCTGCAAAATGTACTGAAGGAAAACCAGATACAACCGTAATAAGGTGAGAGGATCTATTATCGATTCAATGTCGTTTAGAGGCTATTGGAATGAAACTCATTTTTAATGTAGTTACAGTATTGGTAATTGTACTTTTGGCCGGTTGCGTAAGCGATCAATTGATGGTTGGAAGTGGCAACAACATTACAACTGTTGTGACTCCCAAGCCGGTTAATGCTAAAGATATTGATATTATCAAAGATTTAGACTGTATCATTTTAGAAGCCAAAGAAAATGCCTTCTTTGGATATGTGTCCAAATTACGAATATACCGGGATAAAATATATGTTTTGGACGACCGACATGCAAACGCATTGTTCATATATACCATGGAAGGGAAACACGTGGCCACTATAGGAGATAAAGTTGGACGCGGCCCGCAGGAATTTGTACAACTTTCCAATTTTGAGATTGATTATGCGAATCATCAAATACTTACAATGGATAATTTTGGACATAAGTTCATGATTTATGATCTTGAGGGAAATTTTATAAAGCAGGTCAATTCTGATATTATGGTCAGTCAAGCTGCTTTATTGCCTAATGGTAATATCTTTCATGCAATTGCTCCTTATCTTACACATATTGATAATGAGAATAGACGGATCATTGTAGTTGATGAAAATAAGAAGATTGTTCATAAAAAATTTGAATATAAGATTAATAAAAACTTACGATTCTCTAATGATGATATTATCAGGTCGCAATTGGACGGAAGCTTTAATTTTGCACCTTTATTCAGGGATACGATTTATGCCATTGTTTCATCTGATGAAAGTTTGCAAATAATACCCAAATATGCCATTGATTTTGGCGATAACAGGCATATATCCCAAAAGATGCTGAATCGCCTCCGTTCAACTGATGAACTCAAGGAACTTGCTCGTGAAGGGTTCACATGTTTTTTTGGTGATCATGTTGAGACTGAAGATTTTTTATATTTAAGAACAGGTTTTTTACCTAAACAATACGTGTTTTTTAATAAACATACAAATAGCACCATTGCCATATATACTGAAACCAGAATGGGGCAATACGAACATGAATTATATAATATATTCTGTTCAGACGACGATGGATATTTTTATGGGGCTTTGAACCTTTCCAGAAACCTTAGTGATTTTTTTAAATTGCTTCCGGTAAAACCGGAAATAGATCTTTCTGAAGAGATCAATCCGATATTATTTAGGTATAAAGTAAAAATTTGAAATTGGTTCTTACCAAAAAAGAGGGGAAAAGAAGACATCTTACCCATCACGATCCTTAATTAAACGACATTGTATTGTCAATCACTTCATGCATCCGTCATCAGACACGATCACCAAATATTTTCCGGAACTTACTGTACGGCAGGCGGAACAGTTTGCCATGCTTGGAACGTTGTATGCCGAATGGAACGAGCGGATCAATGTTATTTCCCGGAAGGATATCGATGATCTTTACGAACACCATGTACTGCATTCACTGGCTATTGGCAAAGTCATCAGTTTTGCTCCTGATGCCAGGATACTTGATATCGGTACGGGCGGCGGTTTTCCCGGAATACCTTTAGCCATCCTCTTTCCGGATACACATTTTCATCTGATTGATTCCATCGGGAAAAAGCTCAAGGTAGTGGATGCTGTGGCAGATGCTTTACAGTTGAGAAACGTAACCACGCAACACATCCGTGCTGAACAATTAGATACGAAATTCGATTTCGTGGTGAGCCGCGCAGTGACGGCATTGCCTGCATTTTTACCATGGGTACGCGGCAAATTCCTTGAACGCCGGTTGCACACTATTCCCAATGGTATGTTATTCCTCAAAGGCGGTCAGCTTACCGAAGAACTCCAATTGTACAAGGAACGGGCAACGATATGGCCGATCACTGATTTTTTCCCCGAACCGTTTTTCGAAGAAAAGAAGGTAATCTATTTGCCCGGATAAGCTGCGGCTGGTATTTTTTCATAACTTTGCAACTTCTGTCTGATGATCCTTTTCCCAAAAGGATAAAAACCAGAAAAATGATTTCCCAACCCAAACGCCATCATGAAAAAATATCCTATCATCGCATTCGGCTTATTAATTGCATTGGCAGTCACTTTTGGAGTCTGCTCGTCGTCTTCGTCGGCACATACTGAGGTGATTCCGGGCGACAGTATCCCCAGCCATTGGTTTGCCTCGCCCCACATTCCCGAAAAGGTTGATTTTGCTGGCGAAACTATGCCACTCAACCTCTTCGATGTGCACGAAAGCCTCGAACGCGAGTTGATTGTGAACATGAACTTCCATTCAAATACGTTGCAATGCATCAAAAAGATCGGCCGTTACTTCCCGATGATCGAGCCAATATTGGCTGCAAATGGCATTCCCGATGATTTCAAGTACTTGTCGCTCATCGAAAGCGATTTTATGAACAAAGTTTCACCCAAGGGCGCCACCGGCTTCTGGCAATTTATGAAAGGTGCTGCTGCCGATTATGGCTTAGAAGTAAATGCCGAAGTGGATGAGCGTTACCACATCGAGAAATCGACAGTGGCTGCCTGCAAATACCTGAATGAAGCATACAAAATTTTCGGTAACTGGACGATGGCCGCTGCATCCTATAATATGGGGAAAGGCGGGTTGAGCAAGCAAGTGAAACGTCAGCAGTGCGATTATTATTACGACCTGTTGCTCAACGAGGAAACCATGCGCTACGTTTACCGTATTGCAGCAGTAAAACTGATCATGAATGATCCGCTCAGATATGGATTTTATGTTCCTGAAAACGAGAAGTATCCGGTGATACGTTATACTGAGGTGGATATCAAAGCGGCAGTGACTGATTGGGCGGATTTTGCATTCAAACACCAAACCAACTACAAAATGCTGAAATACCTTAATCCGTGGCTACGGGATGTTAAGCTGACCAATGCCGCACGCAAAACTTACATCGTGAAAATTCCCGCCGAAGGCTTCCGTGGCGATGCACAGCACCGTATCGATGAAAAAGATGCCCAAAAGATTGAAGAGGCAAGCGAAAAAAGTAAACTGGATGATGTAACGCAGTAATAAGAGTCCACCCTTTTAAGGACAAAAAAAATGATGACGTGATAAGCGCTGCACCGACAGCTGTCTCGGTTAGGTGGGTTCTACATGCTGCGCACCCCCGAAGGGAGCGGCGCAGTCAACCTTCAGTCGACATGATGACGCATTCCAAAGGAGGGAAGGGGAAGGAAGTTTACGAACCTGAGTTTTGGATAATGGTTTAATTATCTGATATTTATTACGAGTCAATAGGTCTCTCTCATCCGCGATTATGATAGTTCCGGATTTTTCAAGTGGAACAGGATAAACTAACCCAAATAGATAATCCTTAACGATATTGTCAAATGATTTACAGATTTGAGTGTCAATCAATAATTTTAAAATCAACAAAAAATCATATCGTATTTTCATTTTATCCATTAACTTTGTCGACTCATTTTAAAAATTGATAATCAATCATATCATCAAACCAAAACTAAAATATCATATTTATGAAACCATCGCATATTGAGCACATTGGTATCGCTGTTAAAAGCATCGAAGAATCGAGGAAGTACTACGAAGAAGTACTTGGATTAGAGTGTTATAAAGTTGAAGAAGTGGCTGACCAGAAGGTGAAGACCGCTTTTTTTATGATCGGACAAACCAAGATTGAACTGTTGGAGCCTACCGATCCTGAAAGCACGGTTGCTAAATTCCTTGAAAAAAGAGGTCCGGGCATTCATCATATTGCATACGCAGTGGACAATATTGATGAAGCTTTACAGGATGCCGAAGCAAAAGGTGTGCAACTGTTAGACAAAAAAGGCCGCAAAGGCGCTGACAACATGACCATCGGCTTCCTGCACCCGAAATTTACCGAAGGCGTGCTTACCGAATTTTGCAGCAAGTAACAGTTTGAAGTTTTGGGGTTGGGTTTCAAGTTACGTCGCTAATTAACTTGAAATCTTAAACCCGAAACTCGAAATCCAAATAATTAATCATCATGTCGCAACAAAGTAAAATTAAAGAACTGATCGACCTACGGGTCAAAGCCAAATTGGGCGGCGGCGAGAAGCGCATCGAGTCGCAACACAAGAAGGGTAAACTCACTGCCCGCGAACGTATCGACCTACTACTGGACGAACGTAGTTTCGAAGAATTTGACATGTTTGTCACCCACCGGTCGCACGATTTTGGACTGGAAAACGAAACATACCTGGGTGATGGCGTGGTAACCGGTTACGGAACCATCGACGGCCGGTTGGTGTATGTTTATTCGATGGACTTCACCGTGTTTGGCGGATCGTTGAGCGAAACATTCGCCAAAAAGATCTGCAAGGTAATGGACCAGGCCATGAAGGTGGGTGCTCCCGTGATCGGGTTGAATGACTCGGGTGGTGCACGTATCCAGGAAGGCGTACAAAGCTTGGCCGGTTATGCCGAGATTTTCCAGCGTAACATTATGGCATCGGGTGTGGTCCCGCAGATTTCGGCCATTTTCGGGCCTTGCGCCGGCGGTTCGGTATACTCGCCTGCACTTACCGATTTCATCCTGATGTCGAAGGAAAACAGCTATATGTTCGTTACCGGGCCTAAAGTGGTGAAGACCGTGACCAATGAAGTAGTTACCGATGCTGAATTAGGCGGTGCCATGGTACATGCATCCAAATCGGGTGTAACACATTTTGTGGCAGACACCGAGGAAGAAGGTATCATGCTGATCCGTAAACTACTCAGCTTTATGCCGCAAAACAACCTCGAAGAGCCTCCATTGGTAGCCTGTATCGACCCGATCGACCGTTTGGAAGACTCATTGAACGAGATCATTCCAGACAATCCCAATAAGCCATACGACGTAAAAGACGTCATCCACGCTGTTGTGGATAATAACGAATTTATGGAAGTGCACCGCCACTATGCGCCCAACCTCGTGGTAGGTTTCGCACGGTTCAACGGCGCTTCCGTAGGTATCGTAGCCAACCAGCCCAAGTACCTGGCCGGTGTGCTCGATATCAATGCATCCCGCAAAGGCGCACGTTTCGTGCGTTTCTGTGATTGTTTCAACATTCCCATCGTAACGCTGGTGGACGTGCCGGGTTTCCTCCCGGGAACTGCACAGGAATACGGCGGGATCATCATACATGGAGCTAAATTCCTGTTTGCATACGGCGAAGCCACTGTTCCGAAGGTAACCGTAACGTTACGCAAGTCTTATGGCGGTGCACACGATGTGATGAGCTGCAAGCAACTGCGTGGCGACATCAACTATGCGTGGCCTACTGCCGAAATCGCCGTGATGGGCGCCAGTGGTGCTACTTCGGTATTGTTTGGCCGCCAGATCGCAGGCATTGAGAATGAAGAAGAAAGGGCTAAATTCGTTGCCGACAAGGAGCAAGAGTATACTGATAAGTTTGCCAATCCATACGTAGCAGCCAAATTCGGTTTCATCGACGATGTGATCGAACCGCGTAACACCCGTTTCCGTGTGATCAGGGCTTTGCAGTCGCTGGCAACCAAGAAGGACACCAATCCACCCAAGAAACACAGCAATATTCCCCTGTAATGAGGCCTCTCCCCCGACCCCTCTCCTAAAGAGAGGGGAGCCGCGTTGCTCACCGGTTGTGGTCAACGCACAACCCCCCTCCTTGGGAGGGGTTGGGGGAGGCTTCCTAAATTATTTTGAAATGAAGAAAATAATAAAATTAATCATTACAGGATGGGTGCTGATGTTGCTGTTTCCGTTGATGCCCGTGGTGGCTCAGGAAACGGAAGAAGCGACACAGCCCGCAGCCGTTGAGGCATATGATCCTTTGATTCCGCAATTGTTTGCTTTCGATAAGAAGAATGACATTTTTGCCGGTATCAACAATGTCGACAATAAAATTGTACTTCTCCACCGCAAAGGCGACCAACTGGAAATTTATGCCGATTACCTAGTGGATGTGGTTCTCAAACGCCACGACACGCACCATATTTATCGTCCCAAGAGCGTGGCGATATATGACGATTATGTAGTATTCCTTGCCTCGCACCGCGATAGTTGCTATATGGCTGTGCTCGATATGAACGGGAAAGAGGTGAAGAAACTGAAATTTCCCGGCGAAGCGAGCGCTTTCAGCTACAGTCCGTCGGCCAAGGAATTGTATATTGCCGGCGAAACGGCTACCGGGTTCGACGTAATCGCACTGGATGCCAGCCGCGGTATGAAGAACCTTGATCTGCAACATGCCGCAGCTAAACATTACCGTAAACCGCGGTTATCCGAAGTCATTGCTGTGGAAGACCCGTGGGGTGTAGGTATGGCGGCAGTAGCCATGAGCGTGGTATTCCTTGCCTTGCTGTTGCTTTACTTGGTATTTAAGAACGTGGGCAAATCGTTGACTTCGATGCAGGATCGTCGTCGTCGCAAGTTTGAGGAGAAAGAAACAGCCGCAAAACCAGCAGGTGTTTCGTCCAAGGATATCAGCGGCGAAGTGTATGCTGCTATTACAGCAGCGATCCACCTCTACAACGAGGAGTTGCACGACGAAGAAAACACGGTACTGACTATCAACAAGGTGTCACGTGCCTATTCGCCTTGGAGTTCAAAGATTCACGGGTTAAATACATATTTTAATAAAAGATAAGAGAGCCCCACCCCCTAACCCCCTCCCCTTAAGGGAGGGGGAACGTGCTTCTCAAAGTACAGGGAAAACGCCACAAATTATCAATAATTGAATAATAAATAATATAAAATGAAGTCTCTTTTGTAATATCCTTGCAAAGCGAACTCGCCCCCTCTCCTTGGGAGAGGGGGATGGGGGGTGAGGCTTCTCTAAATAATTTATCAAATGAAAAAATATAAATTCACCATCAATGGTACCAATTACGCTGTTGAAGTCAATAGTGTTGAAGATCAAACCATCGAATTAAATGTGAACGGCACTCCTTATACGGTACTTGTTGATAAGGAAATCAAACAGACCAAAACCCCGAAATTAGTACGCTCGGTGGCTGTTCCGTCTACCGACCAAGCTGCGCAGGTAACTCCCCAAGTAAAGACTGGGACCATCAAATCGCCGCTTCCGGGGACAATCCTCGATATCTTTGTGAAACCGGGTGATAAGGTTACTATCGGGCAAAGGATTCTTTTGCTGGAGGCCATGAAAATGGAGAACAATATCGAATCGGACAAGGCCGGCACCGTTACCGAAATCAAGATTTCGAAGGGAAGCGCCGTGATGGAAGGTGACGTGTTAATCGTAATAGGAGAATAAGATTATGATAACACTTCAGGCTTCCTCCGGATTTTTCGAATTTGTAAAGAACCAGATGGTTCAATTCTTTGAATACACTGCGTTTGCGAATTTCACGGTGGGACACTTGGTGATGATTATTGTAGGGTTGGTCTTTATTGCCCTTGCCATCATCAAGGAATATGAACCGTTGCTACTGATCCCCATCGGGTTCGGTATGATCATCGGTAACATTCCATTTTTCCCCGGCTTGAAAATCGGTATTTACGAAGAAGGCAGCGTATTGAATATCCTCTACCACGGCGTGCAGAACGGGTGGTATCCGCCATTAATCTTTCTTGGCATCGGGGCGATGACCGACTTTTCGGCGTTGATATCAAACCCCAAGCTGATGCTGATCGGGGCGGCAGCGCAATTTGGCATTTTCGGCGCGTATGCAGCGGCGTTACAACTGGGCTTCACTCCCGCCGAAGCAGGCGCTATCGGCATTATCGGCGGCGCCGACGGTCCCACGGCTATCTTCATTTCGTCGAAACTGGCTCCTGACCTGATGGGTGCCATTGCAGTTTCGGCATATTCCTACATGGCGCTTGTTCCGGTGATCCAACCGCCCATTATGCGGTTGCTCACTACACCCAAGGAACGCCTTATCCGCATGAAAGCTCCGCGTCAGGTATCCAAAACCGAGAAGGTAATCTTCCCGATCATCGGTATCCTGCTTACCTGTTTCATCGTTCCGTCGGGTCTTCCCCTGTTGGGTATGTTGTTCTTCGGTAACCTACTGAAAGAAAGTGGCGTTACCAAACGTTTGGCTACCACAGCCAGCGGTCCGCTCATCGATATTGTAACGATCCTTATCGGTCTTACTGTGGGCGCTTCCACGCAAGCAACTTCATTCCTTACTGCCAAATCGATTGGTATCTTCGGCTTGGGAGCTGCGTCGTTCATTATTGCCACTGCAGCCGGCGTCTGCTTTGTGAAGTTCATCAATCTCTTCCTCAAAGACGGCAAGAAAATCAACCCGCTCATCGGTAATTCCGGTGTATCGGCGGTGCCCGACAGCGCCCGCGTGTCACAGGTTGTAGGCCAGGAATATGACCGCACCAACCACCTATTGATGCACGCCATGGGCCCCAATGTGGCCGGTGTGATCGGTAGCGCCGTGGCGGCAGGTATCCTGCTGAGCTTCCTGTATTAAGGCGTTTGTAACGTTTGAACGTTGTAACATTTATAACGTTGGAGATTCATATAAAAACCTCTGTCCGTTTTGGGCAGGGGTTTTTGTTTGTGTGCCGTGCATGATTGATCAACTTGGTGGTGCAAGTCCACTACGGAGGTAGATAGCGACCAACCGTTAGCCGCAGGCAATGGTGTTCATCGTGAGGTGGAATCAGAAAGAAGCCGTGGGCAAAATCCCGG
>JAVBSH010000167.1:0-22361 GCA_031547085.1 Bacteroidales bacterium | reverse complement strand
CACAGACAACAACTCTCCCATATCCCGGTGTTATCTACCAGTCGCGGGCCAACTCATGGCTGGGCCGGCCACCCCCCCCAACCTTCCTTTTCCCCTTTACTACATGTGATGCCGTCATGTCGACCAAGCTTACGAGGTACGAGTATGCGCGTGGAGACATCTTTTCGTATTTGGTAATATCTTTCATTTCCTTAACTAAACGACATTGGATACAGGTCATACAACTGAAAAATCATCTTTATAAGGTATTTGTTCCATGACCAGTCTTTAATATGTCCACGAACCGGAAAAATAATGGACGGCAATCGCCTTTTCAAGCTTTTTTTCCAGATACGCTACATCTGCAGTTCCATCCATGGCACTTCTCGCTTCGAGCTCAGACCAGGGAGAAACCAACTCTTCGGGCCACAGTACAATCTCGTCCTTATGCGGGTAAGCACGGTACAACTCCGTTAACATCACCGGCCCCGTGGTGGCATGTACGTCGAGTACCTTGATACCCCTGCAGGCATATTGCGATTCAAAGAATATATGATCAATGATCTTCTTGAAAAAGGGATGACGGGGACATGCCGCCATCAATGCATGATTGAACGTATCCTGACCGAAAAAATTCACGCAGTGCTCTCCGGGTTCCATGGCGAAATAACATTTCCCATGTCCTGCAACATGCTTGTCCACTGATTCCAGGCATTTATAATCAAAATCCACATACATCCCACCCATTTCGAAAAGGATCAGGTAACGGATCACATTCCAACGCTGAACATTGTATTGGAACCCGAAATACGCATCCTCCAGGTGCGGGTAATGTTTTTTTACAAATGCCTCCATCCGGTCGCCGTTCCAAAACTCGTACCGCCAACCGGGATGATGTTCTTTCCAGGTATCACTCCATTGCATACAAAAACCGGGCAGGGCTCCATTACGCCCTTCCCATACCTGGTGTATTATTTTTGGTATCATCATCATAAAATATAGTCATCATTTTGTCCTTGTTATTTCCCCGTCACTCCCTCGCGCGTGATGAAGCTGCGCTGCCGGAGGGTTTGCAGGGTATAACTGCAGCCACAGTGCTTGGTAACCATGCGCAGGCAAGCTGGATCGCAGTCCATGGTGTCGAGATCTGGTGGAGGGTAAAAGGAAAAGAAGGGCTTGATCAAAATGTATGGTGTGAATTAGTTGGATAAAAATACAAAAGATTAACAATCTGGAGCATATTTGTACAACTGAATAATTTTCTTAGCCAGGTTTTTGTCAATGTTAGGTTTGATGATGAATAATCCGAATGTATCCACTCGTTTTATTTCGATCAAAAAAAGCAGGACAATCCTATAACGGGGACGGTTGTAAAAATCATGGATCATAATTCTTACGGTTGGAATTGCATAGAGGCAAGCAAATAAAGTACAGGCTATGCGAAACCTACCATCAACCAGGATCAAATCGTAAGAGTTAAGTCCTTTAAACGGGGCTTCTGCATATTCAGGCCATCGTTCCCGGCAACTGTCATCTATCGGATATCCCCACATTTTGATTGGTCCAATATTTACCAGCAAGGGGGTTAACCTTCCTTCAAGAACAGACTTATGAAGCAAGGTATCTGAATAAACTAAATTTTGCCAGAAATAAAAGTCCGATTCCACAATTGTTATATGGCGAATATTAGAATACCGAATAGCCACCGATGTACTATTTCCTGATCCAAATTCCAAATAATATGAACTATTGTTAACTTGTTCGCGAAAAAATAAAATTTCTTTATTCGTCATTATTGTAAGAAAATCTATCAATCAATTATTATGGATTATCATTTTTCCAAAGCCCGAAAAAATAATGCACCGCATATGCTTCATCCAAACATTTGTTAAACTCTTCGGTATCGGCACCCCGTACCACCGAACGTGCCTGATTGACATCGAATGGAGTAACATATTTATCCGGTATCAGGTAGATATCGCTTTTTTCTTTTTCGGACAATTGATCATATAAGTCCATTAACATCCATGGTCCTGTGGAATGAAGTACAATGTGGTTCTTCCTGCGTTTTTCATTGGGCTGGACCGCCGCTGCATCTGTCACCGACTTTTGCCGGCTTTTGGAAAAAACGGTTTCAATAACTTTTTGCATGAATGGATGACCGGGGATATTCAACATCAATGCATTATTGAACATGAGGGATTTCCCGAATATCCGGCAGTGCGATTCCGGTTCCATTGCAAAACAACAGGTTTTATTCTTTACCAGTTCATCCAACGGTTCAAGGGATTCATAATCGAAATCCACATACATCCCTCCTATTTTATCCAGGATCAGGTAACGTATGGCATCCCACCGTTGTTCATGGTAGGGAAAATTGCCATACATATCCATGTATTGAGGATAATATTCCTTTACAAATTGGCTTATCTGGTCATCATCCCAATAGACATACTGATATTTTGGATAATCTCTTTTCCATGTTTCGACAAGTCGACCGTATGTATCAGGAAGTAGATTTTTACCTCCCCATATCTGGTGGATAATTTTTGGTATTGAACCAACTGAATAACTGATGGGAATGTGGTTTGAAGGAAACCTGACTTGCGAAAACCTGGAAAAGTCATCCAGATCAATCTCGTAAAGCTTTCCTTGATGATCATACAGATTTTTCCGGACGCCATAAACACCGTTGTTGGCAACAAGGCAGCCCGTAACAATGTTTTGCCGGGATTTATTCTTATTGTCGTTTAGCATCTCTATAAAGCCTTTCGAGGAGCCGGTATTGATCAAGCCCTCTTCCTTGCTGTTGAAAATCGCCTGGTTATAATGGCCGTCCGAAACCGGGATATATAACAGGCCTGCTGATTTCAAACGTTCGATCAGATCCCTGTCCTGATAGCCCATCGGTTCGAACGACTCGTCGTAACCGCCGATGCTGTGAAAAAACTTTTTCAAAACACTGATCCGACCATAAGAACCATCATACAAATCACCGCCAAACTGGTGCAGGACAATATTCATACGGTTGTTGACAAACCGGTCAATAACAAACTGTGCGCCCTGATCGCCGGTGTAGTTGTCACAGTCCAGGTTCACCAGAATATCGTTCCGTGCCAGTAAATGTGCGGTATTTTTTGCAACGGATGCATGCCAAAAAGGTAATTCATCCGTATGGTAATAACGCAGATAACCCGATGCCAATTCATCCTGGAAATTGGAAACAATCCATTCCTTTAATCCATCTGTACTGCCGAAATCCACTAGGATAAATTCAATATGTTCCCGCTGGAGGCGGTTGTCGTCGAGGTTTTGCCGGAGCGTTTGGCTGATCTGGCGAAACCGGTTCTTACAGGTGATACAAAATGATAGGGTGGGGGTGTTTTTCATACTGTTATTGCCAAATAAACATTTTATAACAAATTGATTATCGTATCATTTTCATGATGCAATGCAATTCTTACCATATCTGTTTTGAATCTATCCAACAAATATCCATAAAAGGTTTGTTCCCCTTTTTCCGTTAGCGGCATATATGAACGCTTCCACGAAAGTTTATGAAAACGTGTATCTCTGCACATTTCTTCAAATTTGGCAGTGTCAAATGGCTCATTCAACATGTTTGCCATATCGTATATGGCAGGCATGTAACAATTGTTTCGGTCTATCATTTCCCTGATGGCCGGAATATGATCATATGCCAGAGCGATCATGTGATCAGTAAGAAAATAATCAGCCTGTATATTTTCCCTTTTCCAATATTCATGTAAAAAAGTCATGACAAGATCAAAAAGCAGACATTGCCTGCCTCCACCTATCAGGTAGATGGCCCACTTGCCCCCTGTAACATACCGTAAATTCGAGGCAGTTTGAACCGTAAAAAAATCAATACCCTTTTCCTTCCATAAGGTACCAGTTAGCAGAACCGTAGCATCCATCCAATAGCCACCGTATTGATACAACAAGTTAAACCTCAGGATATCCGAAAGATGAGTCAATGTGATCATTCCATTGTGTACCTTTTCAAGGATAAAACCGGGAAGTTCCACATATTCCATGTAATTATCCCGTGTAATCAATTTCACGGGATGAGAACCGGCATTGCTGCAAATCGAATGGATACAGATTTTTACAATGTCGGACATGTTTTCCTTGCCTTGCCACCAGCAAATCCATATAGGCGAAGTTTCCTCAATAAATGAACGGTTGCCTGTAGCTTCTGCCTCTAAGTATTGATCAATGATATATGGATACCGTTTCTTTAAAAAATCTTTGATGCGTTCGTGGTTCGCCCTTAAACCGTCCGTCGGCTGGTACAGCGATTCGTATAGTTCCAGCATATTCCGGCGGAACACTTCCGAAGAATATTCCTTCAAATATCTTTTCCGCCCGTTTTTCCCCATTTTCCTTGCTTCTGCCGGATGTTGCAGCAGATACAAAATCTTTTGCGCCAAAAGTGAAGTATCTATTTCCACACTCTCCGGGTGTTCAATGATAGGTACCTTTAATCCGCAGGTATCGTCCACCACCTCGTTCAAACCGGAGGTTGCCGTTGCTACTATAGGCAATTCATGCATCATCATCTCCACAGCCACATAACCGAATGGTTCGAACAACGAAGGAACAACACCTACATCGGCTAAACGGTACCATTCATACAATTGCGCTTTGTCTAATAACCCGGTATAAGCAATGCGTGTACAAATATCCTGCGATTCTTTGGTATATTTGTTATATACACCATCGCCGGCAATCACAAGCCGGCACCGGGGATAGGCTTGCAATACATCACGGAAAGCTTTGAGCAAATATTCTAATCCTTTGACCGTATCCATTCGTCCGGCAAAAAGTATCAATTTATCCCTAAGCGGTACATTCCATTTTTTCCGCAGCAATCTTTTATCGACTATTGCATCGGCCACATCAGCCAGCCCATTGGGGATGACAGTTATTCTTGCCGGATCAATTTGGTAATCCCGGCACAGGATTTCATACATGTATCCCGACAAACAAATAATATGATCTACACTTGAATAAAATAACTTTTCTCCTTCAACCGATTTTTTTAGGTTTTCCCCAAAACTGTCTAGATGTTCTTCATTCAATATGGATCGTAATCGTTGTAGATTATCATAAAAAGAAAACCCCCAGTTAGAATAATGCACAACCGTGACAATCTTACAATCAAACGCTTTTTTCAATGACTCGGCCAGCCTATCACTGTGGTTGTAGTTTAAATGGAAAATTAACCTGTCTGTATTTTTAATTTGTAATTGCAACAGGTAAACCACATTTCGGTAATACAAATCGTTCTGTTGACCCCAGTCTAATAATGTATTCCGGTTAATGGGAGCCGGAATATGAAAATGTTGAATACTGCCTATTTCTTCAGGTTTCTTTTCAGGTTTGTTGGAACGTAAATGAACCACATAAATATTTACATTGCTATCTTTCAGTGACGCAGTTAGTTCACTGATATAAGTCCCAATGCCGTAAATGGCAGCGCGACTTGTTTGATTGATAATATACAAGTTAATCATATTTACAATAGATTTATCCATGAAATATCGAGCTTGTTTATAGAATTCAAATGCAACAAACCTTCCATTGTCCAACCACTTAACAATCCCATGTCAATCAGAGAATTATTATCAGATTTTTTCCACTTTTCCCATTCCTGACTAATTTCTTCAGTTAAGTCCAAGTCGAAATAGTTTTGACAACTATATAAACACGGTAAATTACCCATGTAGGGAAATATCTTTTGTACATTTGGTTCATTAATGCATTTCCATTCTTTACATTGTCGTAATGAATAATGATATTGATCAGTATATCCGTGTAGCGTTGTCAGATCATGAAAAAAACGGTATACATCAGGCTGTTCATTTTCTGGAATTGTATTTTCCGTTATCTTTCGTGCTACCTCATTTGCAATATGCGTGAGTGCTTCGTGCAGTTTATCATGTTTGTGGCCATTACCACGCAGACGATATGTGAAATAACGGCCCCATCCCGTTAAACCTTCCTGTATACTCAGATTGGGATACGGTTCATACATTGCAGCGCGGTACATCCGGGCATCGAAATCTTCAAAAGTATCGTCATCATCTGCTTCAAGGAATCCGTTTTGCAGGAGGTATTCAATTCCTACTCCAATACCTGAGAGCCCTACATCATATCGTGCAGAATCAGTAATGGTAATTTGTTTCTGAATCTCTTCAATCAGGTCTATGGCGTATTTCTGAAACAATTCGTTACCGGTTTTTTGGGCATAGTGAAAGAAAAAAACAGCAATTCCAGTTTTCCCATAAAACAGGCCAGATTGTTCTGTTATTGTTCCATTTATGATCAATGTCTGTTCGATTTGCTCTAGTGTTCTCATTTTAATTTGTTATTTAAATTGATACCTAATTTAATATTTCTCTTAAATTAATTTGTTCAATTTGAATATTTTCTGCGAAATTTTGTATTTTCTTATGGACTTTTAAAATGTGCTCATATGAACAACTCTCTATGACTGGACAATTTTCGCAATCAAAACAATTTGGAAAATGGTAGTGCTCAAAACTATTATCCGAATCAATATAGGTTGAAAAAACTTCTTCAGCAATAGATGATTCGTAAAATTTATGTAATATTGACTTCGTTTCTTCATCAGATAAATTTTTAATAAATTTAAGTGTAATAAAATCAGAAATTGCGAAATAATAGTTATATAATGGTTTTTCCTTTCCATTATCTTTTAAGAACAAATCTAAATATTTCTTAGCTTTCTGAATATCACCTATGTAATAAAATAGCATAAAAGACAGTAGTTCTATTTCTAATCCAAGAAGATCCTTGTCTATTATGTATAAATATAAATCAGTATAGTTAAAACCAAAATACTTTATTAAATAATAATTATCATCTATTGCAGCTGCCAATAATTGAGCTTTCTTTTTATCTATCGAATACAATTCTTTTACAGTAATATCAGTAAATGTCTTTTTATATAAATTGTATAGTCTTTTATTATTAATTGTTTGACTAAATCCTGGAACAACAATATAATAGGTCGGAAAACCTAATATAGAATTATCTCTAATGTATATACTATAACCTTGATTTTTAATAAGATTAATGCTATATTTCAAGTCATCATTGTCCGATTGACCGTATAAATCATTAAAACCTTCAAATTGATATGATGGTTTGTTTGAAAATAATGAGAGCGGCCAATAGCCGGAATGGTTGATGAAAATTTTTTGAAAATTATAATCAATTGATTCCTCCATTAGATCAATTGGATAACCTATTGGATTATTACTTTTCATATCAAACAATTTAAAAGGTATAGTTGGAATTTTATTATTTCCTTGAAGAATTTCTGTTAAGCATCTTTCTAATGCGATATATGGAATAAAATCAGCTCCTAACTTGAAATTATATCTTTGATTGGTTTGATCTATAAATAGTACGCCAATCACAGGGAATCTTTTTTGTAATGAGCAATCTTTGATTATGATTTCATAATTCAAATTATTTTTAATATAAAGCAACATGTCATACACCGATGTCCCCTCAAAACAACTTAAAGGTATATCAGGAGGTGTTATCTCTCTATAGTACAATTCTTTTGCCACATGTCGTTCAAATATCTCACAAAATCCCTGTACCAAAGCTTCCTCTCTTGTATTTCCTGCACACATGCCATTTGAAGCTGTGGCAGCCATAAGAATTTCTACTGGTAATAATCGTTCCTCACAATCATTTACTGAAAAAAAAGGAACCATAGTAGATTCTTCTATCTTAAGATCATTTAAGAAAAAATCATATAATTCCTCTTCTGAGTCAATGCTAAATAATCGTAATAAATCATTTTTTGATTGTGAAAGAATGTCTTTCATATTCCAATTCTCTTCTTTCACATCATAGATAAAATTTAAAGTAAGATTTTTATCAATGATATTTTTCACAAATATTGAATTTGGAGAAAGTTTTTCCAAATATTTTTTTGTTGCATATTTTTTTTTTGACATTGACAACAAAATACTATTTTGTAATCTTTCCAAGAATTCAGCATAGCCACTCGCCATTGAATATTCAAATGATCGTCCTTTTCCATTTGTTCCTATATTAAATGTTGATATTTCTGAATTTCCAATAGTTATCCTACAAGAATAACAAGGATATTGACCATAATGAGTATCTTTTGTCAAAATCCCGATACTTTTTAAGATTTCCTTGACCCTACATATTGTGTCGATTGGTAGAGATTGTTTATAATTTTTCATGTGTATGCAATTTTTGATTATTACTTTTTTACTCACTGTATTGTTTTTTGTGTTTCCTTTGACTTCAATACTATTATTCAACATTAATATCCATGGTATTTTACAACGACTTCATTATCATTCTTATATTGAGAGTATTAATTAAATATTTCTCTTAAATTAATTTGTTTAATTTGATTCTTTTCTGTGATATTTTGTATTTTCTTATGGACTTTTAAAATGTGCTCATATAAACAACTCTCTCTTACCGGACAATTTTCACAATTAAAACAATTTGGAAAATGATAGTATTCAAAACTATTATCCGGATCAATATAAGTTGAAAAAACCTCTTCTGCAATTGATTCGCCATAACATTTATATAATATTGACTTTGTTTCTTCATCAGATAGTTTTTTAATAAATTTAAGCGTAATAAAATCAGAAGTTGCGAAATAAAAGTTATATAATGGCTTTTCTTTTCCGTTATATTTTAAAAACAAATCCAAATATTTTTTAGCTTGCTGAATATCACCTGTGTAATAAAATAACATAAAAACAAGTAACTCAATCTCTAATTCAACGAGATCAACATCTACATTGTACAAATATAAATCTGTATATTTATAATATTTTAATAAATAATAATTACCATCAATTATATCTGCCAATAATCGGGCT
Source organism: Bacteroidales bacterium (assembly GCA_031547085.1). Taxonomy (GTDB): domain Bacteria; phylum Bacteroidota; class Bacteroidia; order Bacteroidales; family UBA4181; genus JAIRLS01. Next base: position 13,443 of record JAVBSH010000167.1, on the reverse strand, counting down.
TTCTTTTTATCTATTGAATATAAATCTTTTATTGTAATTAAGGGAAAGGTTTTTTTAAAAAAAATGTACAGATTTTTATTGTTTATTTGACTAAATCCTGGAACAACAATATAATAGGTCGGAAAACCTAATATAGAATTATCTCTAATGTAAATGTTATAACCTTGGTTTTTAATAAGATTAATGCTATGTTTCAAGTCATCATTGTCCGATTGGCCGTATAAATCATTAAAACCCTTAAATTCATATGATGGTTTGTTTGAAAATAATGAGAGTGGCCAATAGCCGGAATGATTGGCGATAATTTTTTTAAAATTGTAATCAATTGAACTCTCAATTGGATAATCTGTTGAATTACTTTTAAAATTGAAGAATTTCAAAGGTATAGTTGGAATCTTATTATCCCCTTGAAGAATTTCTGTTAAGCATCTTTCTAATGCGATATATGGAATAAAATCAGCTCCTAACTTGAAATTATATCTTTGATTGGTTTGATCTATAAATAGTACGCCAATTACAGGAAATCCTTTTTGTAGTGAACAGTCCTTGATAGTAATCTCATAATTTAAATTATTTTTAATGTAAAGCAACATATCATACACAGGGGTATCCTCAAAATATGTTAATGGCACATCTGGTGGGGTTATTTCTTTATAATACAATTCTTTTGCCACATGTCGTTCAAATATCTCACAGAATCCCTGTACCAAAGCTTCTTCTCTTGTATTTCCTGCACACATGCCATTTGAAGTAGCTGCTGCCATAAGAATTTCTATTGGTAATAATCGTTCCTCGTGATCATTTACTGAAAAAAAAGGAATCATAGTAGATTCTTCTATCTTAAGATCATTTAAGAAAAAATCATATAATTCCTCTTCTGAGTCAATGCTAAATAATCGTAATAAATCATTTTTTGATTGTGAAAGAATGTCTCTCATGCTCCAATTCTCTTCTTTTGCATCATAGATAAAATCTAGAGTAAGATTTTTGTCAATTATGTTTTTCACAAACATTGAATTTGGAGAAAGTTTTTCCAAATATTTTTTTGTTGCATATTGTTTTTTTGACATTGACAACAAAATATTATTTTGTAATCTTTCTAAAAATTCAGCATAGCCACTCGCCATTGAATATTCAAATGATCGTCCTTTTCCACTTGTTCCTATATCTAATGCTGATAGTTCTGAATTTCCAATAGTTATCCTACAAGAATAACAAGGATATTGACCATAATGAGTATCTTTTGTCAAAATCCCGATACTTTTTAAGATTTCCTTAACTCTACATATTGTGTCAATTGGTAGAGATTGCTTATATTTTTTATAATTGTTCATATATTTTTACTTACTGTACTTTTTGTATTTTCTTTGATTCCAATAATATTGCTCACTATTTGTATTCTTTTTAACAATATTCTTTCTTTAGCTGCTTCAGAAGCGAACCTTAAACACTGAATATCTTTGTTTTTATGTTCGAGTCTTGTTTGAGAACAAGTATTACATATTGGGAAGATCATACAATTCATGCAATTTTTGTTGGAAAATCTCACTTTCATTCTTTTTCGATGTTTTTCATTATAAATAATTTTACCATCTTCTTTTAAATACCCTTCGCGATCTTCTGGTTTAAAATCTCTTGCGGTACAATTGTAAACATCTCCATTGTAATTTATAACAACACTATTTCCTCTATCTGCATAACAGCTATAAAAAGATATATTTGTATTTGAATAATTGGTTCTATCCTCATATTTACTAACAACTTTTTCCATTTCTGTTGTACCTTCCGCTTGCCAAACTTTGTGATACATAAATTTCAATAGCCCATAATCGATACATTCAACTGCGTATTCATTGAATATTGAAATGAGTTCATCAAATGAATGAAGATTCTTGGAGGTATAATTACATCGTATGATAAATCCAAATCCTCGAGACAAAGCATACATGACATTATTTATGATTTTATCAAAAGTGCCCTTTCCATTTGCAAATACTTTTGTTTTATTGTGATATTCTTCATTTCCATCAAACGGTACTTGAAAACTACAATATAAACCAGTCGCATATAATTGGTCAACTATTTTCCGAGTTAGTAATGTTCCATTTGTAGTAAAAAAAAAATAAAGTTTTTTCTTGTTTTCCGTGCATACTTTTTGTGTAAACTCAATTATCGGCCATATCACTTTATTAAATCCCAATAAAGGCTCTCCTCCGAAGAAAGATATGGTTATTTCCTTTAATTCAGGAGATTCGACTTTGTTTTTAATGAAACACATAATTGATTTCAACGTGACGTCACTGACAATACTCCTTTTCAGATGAGATTCATAACAATACCAGCATCTCAAATTACAATCGAGTGTAGGATTAATGAACAATTCAAAATTATTCGAAGAATTGAAATCCTTTTGTATTCGGTTGATAACATCTTTTACTTCATCAAAACGATTATTAATAATGAACTTTTTCTTTTTCAGAAAATGGTATAACTCGGGATGAATTGATTCAATTTGGTTAATGGAATTCAAATTATTAACAATTAATTGTTTTACTTCTTCGAGCATATACATGTGATTATTCGTAGAACAGTTAAAAAGTAGGTATTCGTTGTTGTTATTGTTTTTGATATAATTATACCTATTCCACTTTAATAAAGTACGACGATTCTTGTTACCATTTGAAGGACTACAATTCTTAATTATTTGCAGAGGTTTTATTGAATCATTTCCAGCCTCACTAAAACCACCGAGAAGAAGGGTTTCCATTTTTTCAATATTCGGCAGAAATACACTACTTTTATTTGATTCTTTTATACATTTCATGTCTATAGGAAATTTTATATATAAACATTTCGAAAAAGCGATTTTAGCACTGAAATAAAAACTTGAGAGAATGCTTTCATGATCAATAATTATTATAAGACAACATCAGTATTAACAGGTGTTACAATTTCAGAAAAATCATTGTTATGGTACAGCAAGCCTTCGTTTTTTAGAGTTTTAATTACCGAAATAATGTCGTTTTGGCTTGATGAAGATAAAACAGCACATATTTCTGTCAAAGATATTACTTGGTGGTTACATAATTTTAGAACCTCCCAATGTATTGTATCTTCGAAGACTAATTCATTGATCAGTGTATCATTAAGGTATTCGCGGTAATGAAAAGCTCCCGAATGATTTATGATTTGATAATTATATTTTGATTTCAGAAAATGTTCTTCCACTTTATAGAAAAACTCCCACTGACCTGCATCTAAATGATTGTTATTGTACTCAAATAAACAATACTTATCTGCATGATGCCAATAATTATCTGGAAACAATTCCAATAAAGAACTTATACTCCAACTTGCTAAATCGTTATTTTTTTCAATATCCGGATAGTAGGGTGAAGATTTTGTAATTTTCAATCTATATGTACCATGTTTAATTGCTTTGTGAGATAAAAAAAATCTCAGATGATACAGGTTATCTGTCGCTTCACGAATATCCTCTGTCGTTTCTTCCAATAATCCTTGTATAATATTGAGTCCGCCGATGGTTATAGAAAATTCTTTTGCCCATTTTATAAACAACAAATTACTGGCAAATGTATTTTTCTTATTAATTTTTCGTAATAACTGATTACTGGGTGATTCATATCCTATTATAACGTGATAAATACCTCCCAATAACATTTTCTTTATTATAGCTGAATTTATATTTTTAGTTATAACTTCAGCCCAAACAAAAGATAAGTCAACATATTCTTCTTTAAGTTTTATCAATTTGTCCAAAAAATCCTCAAACATGTTGATATCTTTTCCGATAACATCACAATCTACAAAACTGAAATTTAGTATGTGATACTTTTCAATTTGATGTTTGAGTTCTTTAATTTTTATTTCATTGTTTTTAAACCTGTATCTGTATCCATCATTCAGATAACAAAACCGGCATTTGTTCCAATGACATCCCCTATTTCCCTCAAAAGGCAGATAGACATCGCTTGGAATTTTATCGTTTTTATCAAAAAAGTCTGAATAATCAGGAAAAATTTCACTATTTAAGTCAAAATAATCTTTCTTTTTTGATTGACTTATTTTAGGTATTCCATTTTTGTCTCTGTAAATCGAACAAGGAACTTCCAAATCGCAAGATTCTATTGCTTTACAAAGATAAAGCAAGGGATATTCGCCTTCACCCCATATTGCGTAATCGTAATATTTGAAATTATTCATCATGGCCATTGCTTCATCAGAAGTTCCTAATCCACCAATCACTATTTTTATTTTAGGATACAACTCTTTAACTTTTTGAGCAAAGATTCCTCCGCATATCCATTGACTATATCTTGCTGTTATGCCAAAAATCTCAAATTTATCCAAATCCATTTTCAAGATCTCACTTGTTATGATTTGTTCTAATTCAATGGCATATTGGTTCATCTTTTTTTCCGTATAATCAAATTCCAAATTGTACCAGAGAGGATTCATTGAAAGGAGTATATATCTCAAAGAACTCTTGTCCAAATTTTTCCCACTGCGTACCCATAGATAGTTTATAAATGGCAATAAGTTACCGAATATATCATCATCAATGTACTTTCCCTTTTTTTCTAAAAATCTCATTTGAAAATTATTAAGAATACGATTCCAGTATTTTACATTCACATGACATCCGTGTATAGTCATGAATGATTTTAATACGGATAGTGAAATAGATGGATATTGGATGGATGCTGGTGGAAAACAATTTAACAGAATATTCATATCAATATGTGTTTTTATTAAAATAACTTTATAATTAGACTAATTCCCGTATTTTTCAATACACTTAGCTTTAAATTCCGCTATACACTATTTTATTTTGATTGTTCATTTCCATTTTTCACAATAATATTTATTATTGACTATCTTATTCCTGATTAATGATATCAATTGCCTTTTCCAAAAGTTCGTCGCGACCTTCCATGATTCCTTTAATGGTAGGTTTTACTTCAATATCTGGCACTATACCTATGCGTTGTGTTTTTTGACCATCTGGATAGTAAACGCCATTGCCTGAAATATAGGTGCTTAATCCACCCGGAAGAATGATTTTCGACATGTTTCCGTCATAGCCGCCTGTTTGATTTCCCACTATCGTAGCATGATCCCCAGCTTGGAATGCCATAGCTATATATTCTGCATTACATTGAGTTTCTTCATTGACAATGACTACTAATCTCCCTTTATACATTACTTCGGATTCAGGTATTTTATAAACCGAAGTAAAAGTAAATTCTCCAGGATTATCAGGATTTCCCCGTGTAAATTTTGAGAAAGAAGTAGTCTTGGATACAAAGAAAGGAGTCAGCGTATTTAAAATATTAGGTGGAAAATTCCGAATGTCAATAATAATACCTTTGGCATTGATAAACTCTTGTTTGATAACAGGAATATCTTTTGTTGTGATGGTTCCAATATTAATGTAGCCAATATCCTTACCTATGAATTTATAGCATTGAGTATCTTCTCTCCTATATAAATAGTGAAGCCAATCGCTTCTTCGTCCTGTATTTATCCCTTTCTGTTTTGTCTTGCCGGATGAAATATATTCTATTTGAATGCAATCTTTATTAGAACGAAGTATATCATGGGCAATGCGTCTCATTCTCGCAGGTCCATTGGTGCCCGTGTAATATCTTTTCATACTGTCAACAATGTTCTCAACTGACTTTCCTTCGATATGGGTAATGATATCCCCCTTTCTCAATTCGATATCTTTGGTTTTCATCACCATCAACTGGCTTTCAACAAACTTAACGAGGGCGGGAATCTGTCTGGAGCCTTTTAATGACTCTATTCTTTCCCATCCTTCCCATACAAAAGCGTGTGAATCACAAATTTCCGCTAAAAGCCAAGCAGATGTTAATTCATATTCCAAACGACTTTTTGCTTCAATAAAGTATGGAATATATTCTTTAAGAACCGAATCCCAATTCTTATCCGTCAAATGTTTATTTGGATAGAAGTAATTGATGATATTCCAATACCGGAATAAAGATAGCAAACGGAACCCGGTGTCCGGTTGATGTTCCTTGCCCATATACGTTTCTTCATTCAAGAATATCGGGTTCCCAATATATGAAAGCATTTTAATATAATAATGAAACCCCTGATTCCTGTTCGTATATATTTTTTGTAATAAATTCTTCAATTTCAAGTTGAGATTACTGTTCTCAATCCATGATAAATCGGGTTTTAAGAAAGCACTATCAGGAGTTGATCGGCAAGTCTTACATTTTGGTATCCTTCCATATCGATTGATCCATGTTAATAAGATTTTGTCCCGCTGTTGATGATCGGCTGCATTTAGGTAAGTCGGTAAAATCCTGAACAGTTCATAATCCCAATTGTAAATTCCTTTAGCTATTTTCGGATGATGATATTTTAAAAATCCCCATATTCTTCCCAATAATTCCAAATCATCTATTTTTTGTTGGGTCAGTTTTGGAATAACAATGTTAGAATAACCGCCAAATTCTTTGTCATCCTTTGCCGGAAAATGTTTAGGTTGGTATAGTTTTGCGTTTTTAATATCTTTTCCGTCAATAGTGACTTTCAAATCATCCAGCCACATTTTCCCTTTTCCGCTCAATAATCCGCCAACTGTAATTTCATTATCCTCTGCGGGGTACATGTCTAATGTTATTTCATATTTTCTCCAATCAGTGGTTCCTGTTGTTCCATTTTGTTCCATAAATGATATTATATATGGCTTCAAAAAAGTATCATGGTCAGTCATCAGCCACAATCCGGCAAAACCGTTAGTCACATTTTCTGTTTTGATGTATCCTGACAAAGTGATTTTTTCCCCATCATAATTATATGGGAGTTTTAAAATGAACCCGTTGTAATCGGTGATTTCTCCTGTGAATTCCATGGCAATTGCATATTTCCCAGATTTAGCGTTTACGGAATCTAAAGAAACAGAATAATCGGGGTGTTGATGGTCAATAGACCAGTTTCTGGGCAATCCGTTTTCGATGTCTTCAAAATTTAAATTTAAGTTTGTACTGCTTTTATCCGTTTGATGACAACCTATTGATAATATGAAGAAAAGAAAAATGATGAGAAAAAATTGTGCTTTCATTATGTTGTGTATTTGTTATATTTTCCTTTAGCAATTTCACTTGAATAATATCTAAAAAGGAAATCGTAAATCACCAATTCATGCAATCGGCTTTTCGAACGAAACCATCGATTCATGGTCATATGAATCATGCTTGTCAGCAATGAATCTAATTCTACCTGAAGTTTTCCGGATTTATCCATAGTGATTAATTGTTCCGCTATCAGAAAAGTCGTTCTTCTGTGGGCTTTAATAGTTTCAATAACTTCAGCTATTTCATTTTCCCACGACAGGGCTGTTTCAATTTCCCTGCGATAAGTCCGGAATTTGTCATCTAACTGTTTCTTCGCATTATGGTGTGTGAATCCAAACTCTTTTTTATAATTCTTTGCTATTGTAGTTAACAATTCCTTTCGTTGTATCAGTCCAAATGAAAATGCAGACAGAAAACTGTCAATTAACATCAACGATAGTTTCCAACGATGCTGTTCAGGATTATTTTCATTCAATAAGTGCAATAATTTCACAATAAGCTCACTATCAGCGAAAAATAAATCTTCAACAAGTAAAATGGTATTTAATCCATAACGTTCCATTTCCCGTTGGTATGTGTCGCACTGTATTTTCCATATAAGCCCAGCATCAACAAGAGGTGTGAAAGTTTCAAAAAACCGGTTGAAAATATAAATAAAATTTCGCGTTTCCTTCAGATGTAGACGTAACCGTATATGAAAATCGGGATCAGAATATCGGATGAAAAACCACTTGTCGATGATCCCGTTTTTCAACATTTCACTGACGTATCCATACAATTCGTTTTTCAGGATTGCATCAGCGGTTTTTGTGCCGGTGTACAGTTTAAAATATACCCATTCGCTGCCTGGTATAAATGTCCTGTTTTCCAAATTGCTATTCATACTTATTTGATGGTTTCCTATAAAACGCAAAAATGAATTCATTGATATAAGCACCTTCCGGACCATGGACAACAGCGGTTGCCGGATCGAACAAAAATTCCTCCAGACAAAAAGACAATCGTTTTTTGACAACAGAAAGCCATGCGCGAACGCTTAACGGATGGTTCAGGTCAATATACAGTTCATTGTCGCTATTGGCTAGCAAAACTTTGTCGGGAATATTTCTTTCACTCTGCCACTCTTTTATTTTTATTAAAAGTTCCCTATCATCTTTAATTTTGACAATTTTTTTTAATTCTTTTCCACGGACAGTCCATCGAGCCCGAGACAAGATACAATTTTTATATACCACTCGGGGCAAATAATTCAACTGCAGTGCTGTTTCATTCCAGTTAAAAATTAATCCGACACGTCCATCTTGATGTTGCAAATCGCACAAAAAGTGATATACCGGCATGGAGTTTTGTCCGCTATAATTGTGGGCTGTACTCATTCGCGGAATAATTTCCTTGTTCAATCGTTTGGATCGTAATATAATACGTTTATTTTTCACGGAAATATACAAGTCATCCGGACTCAATTCAAATCCACTTGAAACACCAGTTTTCGCGAGATATGGTATTTCATTACGCCTGAGAACCGGACGGAGAAGCACATTCCCAAGCCTTGATTCGGGTAGATGTACAATCTCTGCAAATATTACATCTGGATTTATCTGTGCTTCTTTTTCGGTAATAGCAAGTGTATGTTTTAAAATTTGTTCATCTATATGACAGAAACGCCCTAACAGCCTGGCTGCACTTTGGCCACTTACAGATTGAAGATATACCAAGCGCCCTCTTTCATCATCCTGTAATATCTGACATAATACTGAAAAAGTAAGAGGTAGATCACCCCATACTGCCTCAACGCCCTTTACATCTTCGTCAATCAATTCAATTACCTTTTGTGACGATTGTTGATACTTCTGTAACATAATGGATTGAATTGAAGATTGAAAAACGTTGATCGATGATGTTCTCCACGAAATCGCCAAATCATCCACCAATGGGCTGATATCGTTCGATGTATTGTCTGCATATCCAATACCCAGCTCATTGTCCAGTACAAATAGTAAAGGCATTTCACGTTCTTCATATCGGTTTAAGAAATTTTCTTTAAACTGAAAAAGGTTGGTTCGCGTAGGTGATGAAGTTATTTTATTGAGAAAAACCAATGACTGTTGAATATCTTTGAGTATATCCCGGCTTATGGTTGCATGAAGCGCTGGCTTGAACATATCTGCTTGAAACAGATATTTGATTTCAGTTTCTACTTTTGTTTTCTCAATATTTTTGATAATAGCGGGATAAATTTTATTGGTGTCGCCTATGGGTTGTTGATCGATGTCGGTGAGTTGGCTTTCAATTTTTGATAAAATATTACTAATATTTTTGTCCACATTTGATAATCCGTTCAGAATTGTAGTTAATGCGGTTAAGGGATATGCATTGGTAATAGCCGGATCCAGCTCACTGACTAACACCTGGGAATTAATTAGCTCATGGATAAATTCAGTAGCTTCTTCCATAGTTATTTCATCATTCACAAGCAATGCGACTAATTCGGTAAATTGAACACCCTTTTTAGCCAAAGCCAACACGCGTTGCAGATATTCCGAGTTCTCTACTTTTGTAATTTGGTGAACACGATGTGTTTTTTGATAATAGTATTCCACATATCGAAGATGATCACTAACAAAATACATGCTGCTATTGGGGTAATAATGCAACTGTACACGTATATTTCTGTCCTTTTCTATATGTTGTGCCAGTGCACAGATGTAATTCATGTCTAACCGTGTGACACGTTTGTATTCCTTCTGTTCCAATAACTGAATATCGGTACGTTCTTCTACCATTCCCATCGAACATCCTGCAAACAAACCAAACGGTGTAGGACGGGTACAAGCGCGTTGATAATAACGATATGCTGATAATTGCGCACGATCTTCACCTTTGTCTATGCCTTCACTCAAATCTGGCGTGGCTATATGCAACATTTCCTTGAAAATAGATTCGCCTACCATCGACTTAAAATCAGACAAGGCAGAATAAGGAAAATAAGGACTTCGGAATAAAAAAGTGTTAAAAAAATGATACATGATAAATTGTACCGGAATTTTTCTTCTTAAAAAACCTGTCAAGATTTCGGAACTTGACAGGTTTTTTTAATTAGTTATTTACATTTACATAAAAACGACACTATCTGCCATTACAAGTATGTGCTGCTCCGCATGTTCTTCCTTCGTCACCATAATCACAAACACCATCTGAAGTATTGTAGGGACAATCTCCATACGCTAGGGTATCATATTCTGATGTCGGCGAGCAAATGCAATTCTTGGGACTATCGGGATCTACTTGGCAAATATTCCCCCCCCGTAAACGATTCATCTGATTATCATTTATTCTGTTGATAACCTCCTTCTTCAAAACTAACTTTTTTAACTTATTCATTTTTTAATAATTAATTGATTAATTAATAATTCAAGGAATTTATTTAGGTTTATTACTTTTTCAAGATAACATAAGGCATTCTTCCCAATCTATTTCATCACTTTTCAGATGAGATAGTAAAACTAATCCAATACCAGCAATACCTTCGAGAAAAGAATCTGATTTTACAGGTCCACCATATTTTTCTTTACGCCAAGCCTTAAATCCGGCTAATCCATCGTCGTATTTTGCCATGTTCATAGTGATGTTCAACCAATAATCGGTTGTTTCACGAAATACAAACTCCTTGGTATTCATATACAAATTCCAGAAGACATGAGCTAATCCGGCGCTTCCATGACATAATCCAGCATCGTTAACGCCATTATTACTCAAATCACACCGGTTACTGGTATGCCGCAATATCTGAATTGCTATATCTTCCCATTTCGTATTTTTCAGGGAAACTGCTGCTTGCCACAAGATATGGGCAATACCCAAATCGCCATAACACCATCCTAATCTGCTGTAATTATTTCCTTTACTACTTTCTTTTGAAAATGATGGAAAATACGAAATACTACCTTTGATATAGATAATCTGGTCAAGAATATATGTAATGGTTTTTGTAAGCAATCTGCTCACCTTTTCCGTTTCAAAATCCAACTGATGAAGCCGGGTAAGAAATGCAACTATACTCGACATGCCATGCGACAGGCTGATATTAAATCCCTTTTCACCAGTATCACGGTCGAGCACCGATAACCATTTGACAGCTCCATTTTCACAGGGAATAGCAGATTTTTCTAATTCGGTAAACAGTTCTTCCAAATATCCGGGAACCTCCTTTTTATCAAACCGGGAAAGAAAATATGTACCCACGCCAAGAGCGCCATGTAGATAATCATAGTTTCCTTCTTTGATATCAGCCATCATTTGTTTGTACAAAAATGGATCAAGGTCATCCAAAAACTCAATATCTTCTCTATTCAACATTCCCAGTTTTCTCAGATGTTCACAAAGCCATCCGAATCCGCTGATACCACTGCAAATAGTATATAGTTTTTTCCCTGAATTAATACATTCAATATTGTGTTCCAGTATTTCCATGACTCTTGGGCTGATTTCATTTTTTTCAAGAATAATACGGTCGTAGTATGCAAGAAACAAGGCAATACCCGAAATACCGGCATGTAATCCAATATTATCCGAAAGTTCGGATATCATCAATTCCTTATGGATGTTTTCAATGACTTGTATGTATTTTGATGAATCTGTATTCATTTGTTTTCCAAATTACGTCTTTACATCATTTTATTTTTCAAGCCTCTTTTATGTCTCCAAAATGATCCGAAATGAATTCTTATACCAACTATACTTTGTACGTTTAAAATCATCACAGGCAATACAGATTAAACCTTCGTGTAGCCAATACTTTGCAACTTTTCAAGCTATTCCTATCGAAGCCACACCCCAAAAAATGATTACTAAACAACCACCACCTTAAATGTTTGGTTTATAAACATGACCGTTTCGATTGAAAAAAGTTGACAAAAGAATAAAAAAATATTTTTTTTATTTTTCAAATGACTCCCGTAGCTTTGTCATTGCCCGGTTAACTTGTTTACGGACAGCGCCTACAGAGATACCCAATCTGTCGGCAACTTCCTGGTATTTTAATTCTTCTATTCGAACCATATCAAAGATTTCTCTGCATTTTTCAGGCAAAGCATTGATAGCATCCTCTATTTCACGCTCTAAATCCTGTAACATCATGATGAACATAGGATCGTTGTTGTCATGAATCAGTAACCAATCGTCGTTGGCGTGCATATTCCGAATATTTTCGCGATATTTGCACATTACTTTCTTATGTTGCAAAAATTTCAGACTGTTGTTTCGAACTCCCTGATACAGGAATGATTTAAGCGATCTGGTGATTTGTATGTTCCCGCGGTTTTCCCACAGTACCAAAAAAAGATTGCTAACAATATCCTCCGCTTCCTCTTTTGGCTTTACCAATCCTTCTGAATAACGACACAACGCAAGGAAATATACTTTGTATATCCATTCAAAATCCATGTCTTTTAAAGCAATGTTGACAGGATCAGGTATATTGGCATTATCATATTCCATGTGTGGTTTTCTTTACCTGATGTTTTGCATCATTTTCTTTTTCGGAACTCTTTCATGTCTCCAAAAATCTCCGAAATGGATTTCGGGACTCTTTCATGCGTTTTGAAGACCTTCGAAATGGTTTTCGGGGCGTTTCCGGTGACGAGTGACTAAATAGTGACATGTGACGGGTTACATGTGACAGCATCAATTTTCACTTATCATTGATCCTTTTCTTGCGTCACGATTGCTTTGCAGGCTTGCAAACCATCTTTGTAAGGGGTTGGATCTGCTTTGCAAGCTTGCAAACTATCCCCGTAGATGATTTTGAATGCTTTGCAGCCTTGCAAACACCTCCGGTACACGTACTGATATGCTTTGCAAGCATGCACGCGCTTTCAGGAAATGTTTTGCCCCGCTTTGCAGGCTTGCAAACAACGCCCGTAAGAAATTATTTGCTCTTTGCAGGCTTGCAAACCATACCGGACCGTTTACATGCGACCTTTACACGCTTGCATTCAAAGACCGTAAAAATTGTAAGACCGTAAGACCGTAAAATTTAATAGCTTCGCTATTCTTCACTTTTCTCTTCTTCGATCTGCGGTTCTTCATCGGACGAGACCACCGGTTTGCGCGAGATCTTCGGGAAGATACTGTCGGCTACGGTTGCACCAAATTCCTTGCGTGCATCTAAGTAATTGTGTTCATACCGCTGCCTGACGGCCGCCTTCGCCAATTCTTCGTCGGTTTGCAGGTCTTTCAACTTTTCGGCTGCCTGTTGGTAAACATTCCAGGCTGCTTTAGAAGCCTTGATACACTGCCACAGGGGAGCAGC
>JAVBSH010000038.1:0-41192 GCA_031547085.1 Bacteroidales bacterium | reverse complement strand
GGAATTTAAAGCCACTGGCTCAACCTTGGTGGAAGTATTCAATGCTTCAGGGCAATTGTTATCCAAGACCATAGAGAGCGATGATCCTATCCGTTTGGCCGCTCCGGATGTTCAAGGTTCTTATTACATCCGCCTCACCAATGGCAAACAAACACAAACCTATAAGTTGGTGGTAGAGTGATGCGGTAGTAAAAATGATGAACCCCCGCTTGCCGGAACCGGTAAACGGGGGTTTTTATGTTGGAAAAGAAAAGCTGATCCATGCTTTGAAAAATACGGCAGAACTGGTATAAAATTCGTACTTTTGCATTCCAATATTCAACTTAGTGAAACGCTCTCATGAGCGATAGCGAATAATATTCAATCATCAATATTCAATGTTAAGAATAGCAGTCCAGGCCAAAGGCCGTTTATATGAAGAGACAATGGCGTTGCTCACCGAAGCCGGAATTCGGCTCGACTCCGGCAAACGCACATTATTGGTACCCGCCAAGGGCTTCCCGGTTGAAATACTTTTCCTGCGCGACGACGATATCCCGCAGGCTGTTGCCGATGGCGTTGCCGATGTGGGTGTAGTGGGCGAAAACGAATACGCCGAACGCAAAAAAAAGGTCGACATCATCAAGCGGCTCGGCTTCAGTAAATGCCGTCTTTCGATGGCCATTCCCAAGGATGAGGAATACAATGGACTGGATTGGTTCAACGGCAAAACGATTGCTACCTCTTACCCTGTGATCCTCCAGGAGTTCCTGGCATCGAAGAACATCAAAGCCGACGCGCATGTTATATCCGGTTCGGTAGAGATTGCGCCGGGCATTGGCTTGGCCGACGCTATTTTCGATATTGTCAGTTCGGGTAGCACGTTAGTGAGTAACCGGTTGAAAGAAGTTGAGGTGGTGATGAAGTCCGAAGCGTTGCTCATCGGTCATCCCAACCTGAACGGTGAAAAGAAAACCATCCTCGACGAGGTGATTTTCCGCATCAATGCAGTGCAAACAGCATACGGAAAAAAATATATCCTGCTGAACGCGCCAAACAATAAAATCGACGAGATCATACAGGTGTTGCCCGGAATGAAAAGCCCGTCGATACTACCTTTGGCACAGGAAGGATGGAGTTCGTTGCATTCGGTGATCGACGAAGACCGTTTCTGGGAGATCATCGGAAAGCTGAAAGCGTTGGGAGCGCAAGGTATACTGGTGATACCGATCGAAAAGATGATCGTATAACAATTTTTGATTTTCGATTTTTGATTCCGTGATCCCCGAAATCGAAAATCAGGTTTGACGTTTTTCAAAATTTAGGCAACCCAAAATGCTGGATTATGGCCTTTTTGATGGACAGGCAGACATTTGCCGATTTAGAAATTTTCGAGGGTGAAAAAAGCAACCGGTCGATATTCCGGCTTTTCGACCAGGCGGCTTCGTATGGCGGGAAACAGGAACTTTCGGAAATGTTCCATCAGCCGCTATCCGATCCGCAGGCAATATGCGAACGACAGGATTTGATCCGCTATCTTCACCAAGGGAAACTGTTCCTACAGATTGATAAGGATTCGCTCGATTTCATCGAGTTCTACCTCCGAACCGGCGATAAACCGACAAAAATATCTTCATTCAAGGCGATAGAAAAGGCGATCCGTTACTGGATCAAGCCTACCAATGAGTATTATGTGATCCGGCGGGGGATTGCATACACGATTGAACTGCTGCAAAAACTATATGCATTCGTAACCGAAGACAGCGGGGACGATCAACCGGCCTTACTGAAACAATACCTCAAATATATCGAAGAAAGTGTTCGTTGGACGGAATTCAGCCGGATCATCACGATGAAGACAAAGAAAAGAATCAGCCCGCTGGATATCGAACGGCTTGATTATGCTTTCCGTTACTGTGAGTTCGACCGTTTGAAAAGCCTGTTGAAGATCGTTTACCAGATTGATGCCTTCCAGTCGGTTGCCGATACGGTAAACGATTGGAACCTTGTGTTTCCTGAGATATCCGAACGTAAAGATATTCAGATCACCGGGCTATATCATCCTTTTGTGAAAGACGCTGTGGCAAATGATGTCGGGCTCGACGAGGACAGCAATCTTTTTTTTGTTACGGGCGCCAATATGGCCGGCAAATCCACATTCCTGAAAGCATTTGGCACAGCTGTCTACCTTGCCCATCTGGGTTTCCCGGTTGCAGCCGCTTCCATGCGGACGGGCGTTTTTAACGGCTTGTTTTCCACCATCAATATTCCCGACAATCTCAACAAAGGTTACAGCCATTTTTACAGCGAAGTGCTCCGGGTGAAAAACGTTGCGGAAGAAATCAACCGGACCGGAAACTTAGTGGTCATTTTCGATGAACTATTCCGCGGCACTAATGTGAAGGATGCATACGACGCCTCGCTGGCGATTATTTCTGCTTTTGCCAAAGTGCCCGGCAGTGTGTTCCTCGTATCAACGCATATCATGGAGGTAGCCGACCAGCTTCGTGCCATTGGCAACATCCGCTTCGGGTATTTCCATACCACTATCGACGAAAAAACGCCGGTATATAGTTACCGCTTGCGCGAAGGCGTGACGGAAGAACGGTTAGGGATGCTGATCATCGAAAACGAAAGGATTGTAGAGATCATACAGGCCGGCTCACTGAAAAAGCAGTGAGTTGAAAATACAGACAAAAGTCCAATCAAAAGAGGATATAATCCGGATTTTTTTCAAAAAACCCGCTCTTTTACTTCTCTTTTTAACGCAAAAATTACTACTTTTGTAAGCAGCCTTCCTGTTTTAGACCTGAAACCACAGTATTAATTGTTTCGTGCACAAGAAAAAATCATGCGAATGATTTGTGCGAAGCTGATTTATTAACCATAAAAAATGAAAAATCATGAAGTATCAATCGTACCAGCTTCATAATTATGCCTCTATTGAAGGTATGGAAAAATTATCGGCGGCAGACCGCAAAGCCATCGAAGTAACCGGACGAGTACTCCCATTTAAGGCGAATAATTACGTTACCGGGGAGTTAATCAACTGGGACAATATTGCCGAAGATCCGATCTTTACCCTTTGTTTTCCCCGCAAGGAAATGCTACAAAGCATGCATTTTGAACAGGTGGAACGACTGATGGACAGTAGCGCAAGTGAAGCGCAAATAAAAGAGGCAGTTAACACGATCCGGGAAACACTCAATCCCAACCCGGCGGGACAACATCTTAATGTGCCGCGTATCGGCAACATCCGGTTGAACGGCGTACAACACAAATATCGCGAAACAGTGCTTTTCTTCCCCAGTCAGGGGCAAACCTGCCATGCCTATTGTACCTTCTGCTTTCGTTGGCCACAGTTTTCCGGTATGGAGGGGATGAAGTTCGCCATGAAAGAAACGGAGCTTCTTACCAAATATTTGAGGAAGCATCAGGAAGTAACCGACTTGTTGTTTACCGGCGGTGATCCGTTGACAATGAGCACATCGCGTATCTCCGATTATGTGGATGCCTTGCTCGACAATCGTTTGCAGAATATCCAAACCATACGTTTTGGTACCAAAGCCTTGGCCTACTGGCCCTATCGGTTTCTCACCGATCCCGATTCGGACGACCTGATGCGTGTATTCGACAAGATTGTGCGCAGCGGTAAGAACTTAGCCATTATGGCGCATTTTAACCATCCGGTGGAATTATCCACCAATGCGGTGCAGGAGGCCATACGCCGCGTACGTTCTACCGGCGCTCAGATACGCACACAATCGCCGTTGCTCAACCATATCAACAACAAGCCGGAATTGTGGGCTGAAATGTGGCGGAAGCAGGTCAACCTCAATTGCATACCTTATTACATGTTTGTGGCAAGGGATACAGGTGCAAAGGAGTTTTTTGATGTCCCACTGGTGGACTGTTGGAATACTTTCCGCAAGGCATACCAACAGGTGAGCGGCGTATGCCGTACGGTGCGCGGGCCGAGCATGAGCGCTACACCCGGGAAGATACAGGTACTGGGAGTTAGTGAAGTACGGGGCGAGAAAGTATTTGTGCTTCGTTTCCTGCAAGGACGTAACCCCGAATGGGTCGATCGTCCGTTCTTTGCCAAATACGACCCGGAAGCTTCCTGGCTCAATATGTTGCAACCCGCTTTCGACGAACAGAAGTTTTTCTTCGAGGATGAATTGGAAGCGCTTTACAATGAAGATTACCGGAGAAGCGAAATCGATAATTTCGAATAGATCCGATTATATTGCCGGTTGACAAAAATCTTTTGGCAACATTGCAAAAAAACGTACTTTTGCCTTTCATTCTTTTTAAACAATTAAGATCGTGGACATTTTTGATAAAATACAAGAAAGTGAAGGCCCATTAGGGCAATACCGTAAGGATGCACACGGATATTTTATGTTTCCGAAGCTGGAAGGCGAAATAGGAGCGCACATGAAATTCCGTGGCAAGGATATGATCGTTTGGAGCCTGAATAATTATATCGGTTTGGCCAACCATCCCGAAGTTCGTAAAGTCGATGGTGAAGCTGCTGTCCGTTGGGGCTTGGGTTATCCGATGGGCGCCCGTATGATGTCGGGGCAAACCAGTTTGCACGAAAAACTGGAACAGCAATTGGCCGAATTCGAAAAGAAAGAAGATGCCTTCCTCTTGAATTATGGCTACCAGGGTATGATTTCGATCATCGACACGCTGGTAACCCGACACGATGTAATTGTATACGACGCCGAATGCCACGCATGCATCCTGGACGGGCTACGCATGCACATGGGCAAGCGTTTCGTTTATGCACACAACGACATGGAAAACCTGGAGAAGCAACTGCAACGCGCTACCAAACTGACCGAAGAAAGTGGTGGCGGCGTCCTGTTAATTACCGAAGGCGTTTTCGGAATGTCAGGCGACCTCGGTAAATTAGATGAAATCGTTGCGTTAAAGAAAAAATATCAATTCCGCATCCTGTGCGACGACGCTCACGGCTTCGGCACCATGGGCAACACGGGAGCCGGGACATCCGAACATCTTGGCGTGATGGACGGCGTCGACCTCTATTTTGGTACTTTTGCCAAAGCAATGGCCGGAATCGGCGGTTTTGTGGCAGGCCCCGAAGTGGTCATCAACTTCCTGCGCTACAACATGCGTTCGCAGATATTCGCCAAATCGTTGCCCATGCCGATGGTAGAAGGCTCCATCAAACGCCTCGAACTGCTCCGTACCCGTCCCGAATTGCGCGGACAGTTGTGGACAGTTGTGGAAGCGCTGCAAAGCGGATTGCGCAAAAAAGGCTTTGACATAGGGAAAACCAATTCGCCGGTAACGCCTATATTTATGAAAGGACAGGTACCGGAAGCCACCAACGTTATCCTCGACCTGCGCGAACAATACAGCGTTTTCTGCTCTGTGGTTGTATACCCTGTTGTTCCGAAGGATGTGATCATGTTCCGGCTGATACCTACGGCAGTTCATACATTGGAAGATGTAGACTATACGCTCAAAGCGTTCTCCGAAGTGAAAGAGAAACTGGCCGCCGGCAAATACGTTGGCGACAAGGTCCGCATGGTATAATTTACCTGTAAAGCTAAGCGTTTATAACGTTTTATAAAAATTTATAGAACGTTATAAACGTTTCTACTTTTAAACTTAATATGATGGTTAAACTGTTAGTGGTCGAAGACATCAGGGAGAAGGACGACCTGCACCAAAATCCGTCCTGGGAGGTTGTGTCGGGTTTTATCCGTCGTTTAGACGGAACAACTGTTACTTACATGGCCCTGTACAAAACAGAAAACGAAAATAATGATGAATATTTCCTGGTAGGCGGTGGTGGCGAATTTTACATTTGCGAATATGTGAATGGTGGACAAAGCCATCATTTACTGGCCAATGATGATGCAAAATCGAATGAAATGGTCAGCCTTCCGGTAAAAAATACCAGTAAATTCCCTAGAAAATACTGTGCTACCTATGAAAAGGTATTGCCCAGCGTAAAATACTTTTACGAACATGGCGGCATGAATCCTGAATATAAGTGGGATTCAAACAAAAGAAAGCAGTAACAATATAATCTTTATTTCATGAAAAGTACCGTTTTTGAATCCATACATATAGGCCTCGGCGCCAAGATGATGCCCTTTGCGGGATATAACATGCCGATTGAATATTCGGGCATTAACCACGAACACCTTACCGTACGGAACGGTGTGGGCGTGTTCGATGTTTCCCACATGGGTGAGATTTGGGTTAAAGGTTCCAATGCATTGGCCTTTATTCAGCAAATCACCACCAACGACGCATCCGGCCTTGCCCTTGGAAAGGCACAGTACACCTGTATGCCCAACGGTAAGGGCGGTATTGTGGACGATATATTGGTATACCATTACGAAGACCAGAAATACCTGTTGGTTGTCAATGCCGCCAATATAGGCAAGGATTGGGCATGGATGCAGGCCAACAATACGGTTGGCGCCGAACTTGAAAATGCATCGGACAGCATATCGCAATTGGCAGTTCAAGGTCCTAAGGCGTTGGACGTGATGCAACGACTGACTTCTGTCGATTTGAAAAACATCCCGTATTATTCATTTGTCACAGGCGAATTTGCCGGTGTAGCCAATGTGATTATCTCTGCTACCGGATATACCGGTTCGGGCGGGTTCGAACTGTATTTCTACAACAGCGATGGCTTGAAAATATGGAATGCCTTGTTTGAAACCGGAAAGCCGGAAGGTATCCTGCCCATTGGCCTTGCAGCCCGTGACACATTGCGCCTCGAAAAAGGCTTTTGCCTCTATGGCAACGATATTGATGACTCCACGTCGCCTATTGAAGCCGGATTGGGTTGGATTACCAAATTTACAGATGGTAAGGATTTTATTGATAAAAAATTGCTTCTGAAACAAAAAACAGAAGGCGTTTCACGGAAGCTGGTCGGTTTCGAGATGATCGACAAGGGTATTCCGCGCCATGGATACGAAATTGTAGATGCCGCAGGCAACACCATTGGCCAGGTTACTTCGGGAACCATGTCGCCTTGCCTGAAAATCGGCATTGGCATGGGATATGTGGCTATAGGATTTGCAGCCCCCGATTCGGAAATTTATATTTCTATCCGCGATAAAAAATTGAAAGCCAAAGTTGTCAAACCTCCTTTTGTTAAATGAGAGGTGAGGAATGAGAGGTGAGAGGCGAGCAAGTTTCACCTCTCACCTCTAACTTCTCACCTCTGTCTTTAACATGCATCAAATCACAGTCTGTTTCACACCCATCCAGTTTTCCTCCTACGTTCATGAAAACTGTAATGCCGTAGCTATTGATATTCTCCGTGCTACCACTTCCATCTGTACTGCCTTTATGAACGGGGCAAAAGAGGTAATACCTATCAGCACTGTCGACGAACTAAAGACCCATACCGGAACAGAATACATCATTGCCGCCGAACGTGACGGTATCAAGCTTGACTTTGCTGATATCGGTAACTCACCATATTACTTTACCAAAGAAGTCGTAGGAGGAAAAACCATTGCTTACAGTACGACCAATGGCACACATACCATCAATCTTGCAGCGCAATGCCACCATGCAGCGGTGGGTTCATTTATCAATATATCCGCCCTTTGCCGTTGGCTCGAAGCCGGGCAACGCGATGTGTTCCTGCTTTGTGCCGGATGGAAAGGCCGTTTCAATCTCGAAGACTCTGTATTTGCCGGAGCTGTTGCTCAAAAGTTGATGGATACCGGAAAGTTTGATACGATCTGTGACAGTACTTTGGTAGCTATGGATTTATGGTCACTCGCCAAACCCGACCTGATGGGATATATCAAAAAAGCCGCCCAGAACGAGCGCTTGCGTAAAATTAATGCTGCCAACGTAATTCCTTACTGTCATACCCTTGATTTGACGGATATCGTGCCGATATATAAAGACGGAACGCTTGTTGGAATAAGGTCAATCGAGTAGGAAAATCAGGATAATTCTCTCCTCCCACATCATTTCGACACCAAGGCGGTTCTTCCGTCGCTATCTGTATCCGCACCACCAAGTGATCAATCACGACACACATGAAAAAAGAGGCTGTCCTTTTGGAATAGCCTCTTTTTTCATGTGTGTCGTGACGTATATTTATGGAGTCACTATGACTTGTCCATTTTCGTCCAATGTATATGCAGGTAACCTCAATGATTTTATGGGCACATTTATCTCTGGATTGTCTGTTATTGCAAAGACCATATCATTGTAGTCCATATCGGTATAATTAGCCCGGTCGAATAAGTCTTCAAAGAACAAGACCAAGCTGTTACATTCTTCCGAGTAAAACGAATTATATTGAATTCCTTTAAAATCGTCCTTACCATAATAATTTCCGACAAAATTCTTCAGAGTACTTATATTTAAGTCCTTATCAAGAAAAACGGGTCTGTTATACTGATTAGTGTTGAACTCAACCCTGGAATTTTGAGACACCCATCCATCAGGGACAATAAACATAACTATCCGGTCGCCTGCTTCAAACTTACTGTCTGCCCGGTTATAATTCTTTATCTGGTAGGTGTTACCAGCAACAAGGCTACTATTTTTCATGTTCGGCATCGCAACATATTTGTCGTCCAAAATATACCGATTCGTACTAACCGATTGTTTCTGGAAATCGGTTCTCACTACTGCTTCGAAATAGTCCTTATTCGACATGGAAGCAGATGCTGCAGGCACTACAAAGAAACCTACCGTATTATGCAAACTTGCCGTACAGGAAATATAAGTGAGGTACAAATCTGTTTCTTCAAGCACCAGAATATCATTGTGTATCTTACTGGCATCTCCGAACAATATCTTTGTATTAGCGGATGCTGAAGCGCCGAACACATTAACCATTTCACGCAAGAAGGAATTGGGTTCATTATTGAAATATTGCTTTACATCGTCACAACCACCAGGAACAGGAGGAGGAGGATCGCCTTCGTCAAATCCAATGTACAATATCTTCAAACCGCCTTTCCCGTCGGCAACAAAAACGATATTACCCCTTGATGCGATAAAGTTGGCCGATGTGCCCTCCTCAAAATTAGTACTATTGCTGTTACACAGAACGATACAATCTTTTTTATTAACATTCATAAGGTCGTACCAATAAATTCCTTTTTCGCCATTAGCCAAGAACAACAGGTTAGACGATACATCCGTTCCATGAATGTTCTTTTTGACATCGCTGTTGATAACAACGCTATTGGTGACGTGTTTTTCCTTATCGGTACCCGGGGCAGCCAATTCGTCGTTGACGTTGCCGTTCTTGTCCAACATGCGTAGACCGCTTTCATTTTCAGCAACGAATATATAATCTTTCCATGCCAGGATTTCCGACTTGGCATTTTTTTGCATCGATTCGTTGGTGGTGGAATAAATAACCTTTTCACCTTCGCCATTCAACCCGTATTGTGTAATACGTGCCGGTTCGGCCTGCATCACAAATATATTACTGCCATCAACATCTACCGAACGTACATGGTCCTTACCCAATATGGAATTGATGAATGTCTGATCGGTGGCGTTATAGATATACAATCCTCCTTTCGTATTGTTGGCTCCATCGCCGGTGGTAATATAGACACGGTCATTCAAAGCGCGGATAGAAGTTCCCTGAAACGAGGTAAGTTTTACAATTACAGGCTCTGCATCCTTAAATGTTTTATCAGCATTCAGTTCCATCACGCCATAGAAAGCATAATTGAAACCATCCTTATTCTCGTCATACCCAAAATTCGGATCTTCGCTTGCACCTGCAATATACAGTTTACCATTGTAATAATCGAGAGCGCTTACTTCAGCCTTTGGCATTTCGGCGCTTGCTACGGGTGTTACGGTTGCCGTAGTTTCTTCAAGCGATTTTCCATTGGTGGCAACAACCTTGTATACAACCACACCGCCCCTATGTCCGTCGCCTTGTTCATTATAGGCTACAAATGCGTAGTACTGCACATCGCTGATCTTTTCGATTTTTACGTGTGTAGCCTGAACCTCAACACCGTCAATGGTCAGGGTGTTCACCTCAGCAACTAACTTAAACCTGTAATCGTAACCCCTCAAATTATCGTTACCGGATTCGTCTTCGGCTGTCGATTTCAAAGTTGACCTTTTCCTGCTTGCAGAAAAATCTGTTTCCGTAGAGACGCCTAATGGGAAAGTGTTAAGGGCATTGATCTTAATGTCAGGATTGTTCTTAACGACAATACTTCCATTCTTTAAAGTGAAAGAAGCCCCTTCGGGAACTTTTCCTCCACTGTCATCTTTGTTGCAACTTACCAATAAGGAGCTACAAAGAACGGTTAATATCAGAAAAATATTTTTCATACCTAAATCATTTTAAATCTATCTACAGATACGTATATACACATGCAAAGTTACGAATTTAAAGCTGTTTTGCATAAGGATTTGACCAACGGCTATTTTTCTTTGACTAACAAACTTTCTCGAGTGTATCAACGATTTTATCCAAACCCTGTTTTAAAGGTTTGGAAATAAACATACGCATCATCGGGTTCGCGTCCAGCTTGGCAGTCAATTTTACCCGTGTATCGCCAGGACTCACGCTCTTCAATTGTATCCACAAAAAGATATTTTCCGCCTGGGCATTTTCAATGGAGAACTTTACCAAACTATTGGGTTGTTTTTCCACAATACGAAAGGCGATATCCCCGATCCCTTCGATCTTGAAACTGCATGATTCGCTGTCCGATTGCCAGTTCTGAACTTTGTCATTAGCTGCAAATTGCTGAAAGTTATTGCAGTTCGACAAAAATGTATAGATATGACTTTCATCGCTACGCAATCGTCCAATCTTACTTTCTACCTTAACATCCATGGGAATTTCTTAGGTATTCATTCCACCACAAACATTGATCACCTGCCCGTTAACGTATGCCGACATATCGGATGCAAGGAACAGGGTTACATTGGCCACATCTTCGGGTGTACCACCGCGCCGCAAAGGTATCTTTTCGTTCCAGCTTTTCCGTACATCCTCGGGTAAAGCGGCAGTCATCTCTGTTTCAATGAATCCTGGAGCAATAGCATTGCTGCGGATACCGCGAACACCCATTTCCTTGGCTGCCGACTTGGTGAACCCGATGATCCCGGCTTTCGATGCTGAATAGTTACATTGGTTGGCATTACCTGACACACCTACAACAGAACTCATATTAATAATGCTTCCTGATGCTTGTTTCCACATAATTGGTTGAACAGCTTTGGTAAAGTTGAATACCGATTTCAGATTGACTGCAATAACTGCATCCCATTGATCTTCGGTCATGCGTTTGAGTGCGCCGTCCTTGGTGATACCTGCATTATTGACCAGAATGTCAATACGTCCGAAATCCTTCGCTATTTCTTCTACAACCCTTTGTGTGTCGGCATAGTCGGCAGCATTAGATGCATAAGCTTTTGCCGTGACACCCATAGCTCTCAATTCATTTTCAATAGCTTGTGCGGCTTCATTATACGCCAAATCGGTAATTGCTACATTTGCTCCTTCGGAAGCAAGTTTCAGAGCAATCGCTTTTCCTATTCCCCGGGCTGCACCGGTAACCAATGCGGTTTTTCCTTCTAACAATTTCATTTTTTTGATCTAAATATTAATGGTTATACTGAATGGTGGAAATGCGGATGACAAAAACTGTTCGATATGGAGATGATCCGTGGCGATCTGTTTCATCAGTGTCATCCGCGTTCTATTATTTTTTCTTAGCCTTTGCCATGACCTGCTGTTGTTTCTGCATCTGCTCAAGCCGCTGCTGAAACTTCGATTTCTTTACAGGTTTGGCGCTATTGGCATGTAGCTTGGCCAAAATCTTATCCTCATTGATCGACCGTTTGAACACTTCATTCTGGAGGATGGTAATCACGTTGGACAGGAAATAATAATAAGTCAACCCTGCCGAGTAATTATTAAGGAAGAACATAAACATGACAGGCATGATATACATCATGGTTTTCATACCAGGCATGGCCGATGTGTCGGTTTGTCCGCTGCTCAACTTCATGCTGAAGACGGTGGCTACAGTCATCAGCAGGGTGAAGAGGCTGATGTGGTCGCCGTAAAACGGGATATTGAACGGCAGGTCGAGAATCGAATCATAGGTGGACAAGTCGCTGGCCCACAGGAATGATTGTTGGCGTAACTCGATAGATGCCGGGAAGAAACGGAACATGGCGATCAGGAAAGGCATTGACAACAACATCGGGAGGCAACCGCCCATTGGGCTTACACCGACTTTCTTGTACAATGCCATGGTGGCCTGTTGCCGCTCCATTGCTTTTTCCTTCGGGATGCGTTGGTTGATTTCGTCGATTTGTGGTTTCAAAACCCGCATTTTGGCCGACGACATATATGATTTGAAGGTCAGCGGAAACAAACCCATCTTAATGACAATGGTCATTAGCAGGATGATAAGCCCGTAACTGCTGATGAACCCGCCTAGCCAATCGAATATCGGGATGATGATAAACCGATTGATCCAGCGGATGATGTTATTTCCAAGTGGAACCAACTGTTCGAGACCGACATCGTATTTTTTGAGCGTTTTGTAATGATTCGGACCAAAATACAGCGACATGGGAATGGTTTGGTTGGCCTGATTGCTTTTGAATTCCATTCCAATCAACGCATCATATCTTTTAATGTATTTATTCTGGTCGACTAATTTATGCGATTGCAGGTCGGCATTGGAAAAAGGATGCTTGGTGACCAATCCCCACGAAAAGAATTGCTGTTTGAATACGACCCAATCCAATCGCGTAGCCACCCGTTTCTGGTCGCTATCCTTGGTCGAACTAAGTTCTTCCACATCGTCCTGATGGTATTTGTAAAACAACGATGTGTATTGGTTTTCGTTTTGTGCGCCCTTTTCCTGCCGCGGCGAAAACACCTGCCAGTCAAAATCGATGACGGTTTGGTTGTTGGCAAGCAACTGGTTAATGTTCGACATGCGCACATCGAAACCCATCATATAATTATTGGGATGCAGGGTGTAGCGGTATTCAATAAATGCATTGTCTCCCGCATTCAACCGCATGACCAAAGTGGCCGAATCCCCGGCGACTTGTATAACGCTTTTGTCGGTTTGAGGTGTAAAAAAGAGATCATTGGTGGCAATGCTGCGGTTCTGCGCAAAAAACTTGAATCCAAAAATCGTCGAATCACCATCAAAAAGCACCAATGGACTTTGGTTGTATCGGTTGTAATTTTTTAATTCTACCGAATAAGGCCGGCCGCCTTTAGCGGAAATAACAACCTTCATCAACTCATTCTCCATGGTGATGAAACGGTTTTCACCTCCGGCAGCCTGCGAAAATGCACCAAATTTGTCCTGTAGGTCACGTTGCCGGAGCGAGTCGCCAACCACCGTGGAGTCGGATTTCATCAAGCGTGCCTGTTCTTCCGCTTTACGTACTTCTTCAATTAAACGCGCTTGTTCCGCCCGGTTGACCATAGCTATGGAATCCTGCTGGCGCTGCATGCGTGCTATTTCTTCTTTCGAAGGACGGCTCCAGAAGTAAGAACCTGCCAATATTCCTACAATAAGGAGCAATCCGATAATCGTATTTCTATCCATTTATATTTTTAAGATTTCTATTACTTTAAACTATTCCCTCAAGCAAACCCAAGAGGGTTACCCCATTGCTGCTTTTACAAAGTCGACAAACAATGGATGCGGGTGCAACACGGTACTACTGTATTCGGGATGAAACTGTACCCCGACGAACCACTTGTGGGCGGGTATCTCTACGATTTCCACCAACCCGGTTTCGGGATTGTACCCGGTTGCTTTCATACCTGCTTTTTCATAAACAGCAAGGAAGGCATTGTTGAACTCATAACGATGGCGATGGCGTTCCGATATTTCGGTGCGTCCATAAGCAGCATAAGCTTTACTTCCTTTTTCCAACCGGCACGGATATGCACCCAGCCGCATCGTCCCGCCTTTTTCGGTAATTCCTTTTTGTTGTTCCATCAGGTCGATTACCGGATAAGGTGTTGTATGAACCATTTCAGTGGAATGCGCATCGCAAAGGTTCAATACATCGCGTGCAAATTCAATAACAGCCACCTGCATACCGAGACAAATTCCCAGGAATGGAATATTGTTTTCTCGAGCGTGTTTTGCAGCCAGCATTTTTCCATGAAATCCACGTTCGCCAAAGCCGGGAGCTACCAAGATACCTTGAAACCCTTTTAGCTTTTCCGTTATATTTTCTTCGGTGAGTGAAGCTGACTGTACCGATACCACTTTCACCCTGCATTCGTTCTTAGCGCCTGCATGGATGAACGATTCGATGATGGATTTATAAGCATCCGGTAACTCCACGTATTTACCCACCAAACCAATGGTTACAGTCTTTTTGGGGTTCTGGAGTTTATTGAGGAATTCGCGCCAGTCATTCAGGGCGGGTTTCTGATCGGTGCTGAGGTTCAATTTATTGAGGAGTGTTTCGTCCAGTTTTTGATCGAGCATCCGCAAAGGTACTTCGTAGATGGTCGACACATCAATGGATTCAACTACCGAGTCCTTATCAACGTTACAGAATAAGGCCACTTTCTTGCGCATGTCATCGGATAGCTTTCGTTCTGTACGAAGGACTAAAACATCGGGTTGTACTCCCTCTTCGAGCAACATCTTAACGGAATGTTGTGTCGGCTTGGTCTTCAATTCGCCTGCTGCTGCTAAATATGGCACCAATGTAAGATGTACCACGGCTACGTTGCCGCTGCCCATTTCGTAACGCAATTGGCGGACTACTTCTATGTAAGGCAGCGATTCGATATCGCCTACGGTACCACCGATCTCGGTAATCACCACATCCACTTTCCCACGGCTGCCTAATAAGAGGATACGGCGTTTGATCTCGTCCGTGATATGCGGGATCACTTGCACCGTCTTACCAAGGTAATCGCCACGGCGTTCCTTTGTAATTACTTCCTGGTATACTTTCCCGGTAGTAACACTATTGGCCTGTACCAGTGGAATATCGAGGAAACGTTCGTAATGTCCCAGGTCAAGGTCTGTTTCCGCACCGTCCTGGGTCACAAAACACTCGCCGTGTTCGTAAGGATTGAGTGTTCCGGGGTCAATGTTGATGTATGGGTCTAACTTTTGGATAGTGACTTTGTAACCCCTCGATTGGAGGAGCTTGCCGATGGAGGCGGATATGATGCCTTTGCCCAGTGAAGAGGCTACACCTCCAGTCACAAAAATATATTTTGTCGGCGTCGTTTTATTGTTGCTTTTCACTTAACTAAATAATGATATATAAATTAAGTTCGGCGGCATTTGCAATACCGCCGAACAAATGGTTATTTTTTTTATTTTTCATCACCTTCGAACGAATCGATCATCCTGATCTTTTCTTCCACATCTTTCAGTTCGGCGCGTCCTTCATCAATCATACGCCGCACATTAGCAATCATGGCTTCCGAATTTTTGGATTTGGAGAAGAACCCGATATTGTTTTCCCAAACTACAAGGTCGTTTTGCAACTGCTGGTATTTGCGCATCAACCTGTCGCGTTCCGAATTAAGCTTGTTATGCGACTGGGAAGTCGATACCATGTTTTCTATTTTATTTTTAAATCTCAGCCTGTTCCGTTCACCGTCGTCCAGCCGCAATGCATCAAACTGTTTGTTGATCACCTGCCTGTATTCATCCTGGATTTTCTTTTTGTATTTGATCGGCACAAAACCAATGGCGCTCCATTCACGCTGGAATCCTTTCAACTGCTCGAAACTTTCCTCAACGTCTTTTGACTGTTCAAAGTTTTTGATTTTCTCGATCAATTCCTGCTTGGCTTTCAGGTTATTGTCATATTCAGAGTCGACTGAAGAGAAATGCTTGGCTTTTTGTTCGAAGAAATAATCGCATGCCGAACGGAAGCGTTTCCAGATCGATTCGCGATATTTTGGGGGCACGCTGCCTATTTCTTTCCACTTTTTCTGCAACTCAATCAAGTCCTCGGTGGTAGATTTCCATTCTGTGCTGTCTTTCAGCGACTCGGCCTGCATGCAAAGGTCTTGCTTCAATTGCAGGTTGTTCTGCTGTTCTTCCTTTTCCTGACTGAAACGTTCGCGTTTCTGGCTGAAAAATTTGTCGCACAGCGAATGGAACTTTTTATATAGTTTGGAATTTTCCTTTTTATTGACATATCCAATAGTATTCCACAACTTCTGGATTTCGATGATTTCTTTGGCGCTTTTTTCCCATTGCGACAACGAGGTCAACGGACGTTGGGCGATTTCCTCCACTTTTACGCAAAGCGCTTCTTTGGCTTCCCTGTTTTTTTGATACGTTTCCTTCAGGGTTTCGAAATATTCCTGGTGTTTCCGGTTGATTTGCGTCGATGCGGCTTTGAATCTTTCCCAAATATCCACGCGCATTTCCTGTGGTACAGGTCCTATTTCGCGCCATTGGTCGTGGTATGCCTGCAAAGTACGGAAAGCGCCGACAACCGACGGGTTTAAAAGCAGTTTTTCCGCTTTTTCGCACAAGTCGATCTTTGCTTCTAAGTTACGTT
The DNA here is from genome assembly GCA_031547085.1 of Bacteroidales bacterium. Taxonomy (GTDB): domain Bacteria; phylum Bacteroidota; class Bacteroidia; order Bacteroidales; family UBA4181; genus JAIRLS01. The sequence goes on along the minus strand of JAVBSH010000038.1, from coordinate 24,650 downwards.
TAAAATCCAAATCGCGTAATTCCCTGTTGATTTTTATATAATCGTAGAAAATTTCCACATAGTGATGGTAGGTATCCCACAGGTTCTTTACCTCTCCTTGCGGCACCAAACCGATGGTACGCCAGTTGTTTTGAAGATCCCTGAATTGCTGGAATGTTTCGCCGAAAGACTCGGTACTGTTGGTCAGTTCTTTCAACTCCTCGATAATCTTGAGTTTTTCTTCGAGGTTTTTCAGCTTTTCGACCTCTAACTGTTCGTTTTGGACATTACGTAATTCACGGTACCGGTTCAGCAAACTTTTCAGGATCAGCTCCTGCTCGTCTTCCTCATATATATAACCTTCTTCGGTGCCACCATTTTCTATATATTCGGTGCGTTTTAATTCGTTTTCGGCTTTCAGCTTTTTATAGAAATAGAACTTGATGGCATCTATTTCATTTCTGGCGGTGTCAATGTCTCCGTTATCGATCAGCACACGCAGGCGCTCAACAATGGCTTCGCGGCTATATTGCGAATAATCCGGGCCTTCACCCTTTTCTTCATCCGTTCCGTCTTCGTCCGTTTCATCGGACACGACAAATTCTTCATCTTCGTTTCCCGGTTCTTCGTCGGAAGCATCTTCTTCGTCTTTACTGATGACAGGTTCGACATCGACTTCGTTTTCACCGCTCTCCGGGGAAACTGTTTCTTCGTTGGTGTCGCCGACAGGAATATCTTCTACGGAAGAATTATCAACATCATCGGCTGGCGCTTCTGCTTCTTCATTTTTGATATAAACATCGTCATCAGGCACAACAGTTGCATCGGGTACATAGTTCGTATCTTCGGTTACCTGGTCATCGGTATCCTCCACCTTGTCGTTTTCGACAGACTGGCTTTCCTGATTTTGAACATCGCTGAACACCTGTTGATTGTCTCGGTCCATTTCGGTTCCGTCTTGATCTTGGAGATGATTTGTCATAGCCATTTATATCAAAAATTTAAACTTTTTAGCCCACGAAAATAGACATTTAACTGCAAATCCTCAAAGATTATTCAAAAAAATGTTTCTGTAGGGTACTTATTGCGATGTTATACAGGTGTGAAAGTGGTTTTCGGATCGTTGTTCGGCGGAGTCTCCAGACTCCGTCGCACTAAAAGGAAAGCTCCTGCTTTCCACCATGCAAGGCAGGAGCCTTGCTTTTAGCTGCGACGTAGCGAAGACGCTACGCCGAACGCCACTTCGGAAAATCCGAAAACCACTTTCACCTTGGTATAAAAATAAGGAATACCGACAAAATTATTGATACATTTGACATGATTAACATGATTTACAAGATGCGAATAATCTTGTAAATCATGTTAATCATGTCAAAAAAGATGAGAATGTTATTTTGTCATCGTTCCTAAGTTTGATTCGCATTAATTAATGTATTTTCATGTTTTGGCAACCCGGATCACCGGAAAATCAATATATTTCTACATTCGAAATCACCGGGCATGCTTTGGCATCGGCGATGTTGATCCGTATCTTTTGGGTTTCCACAGGGTCTACCTGCAAAATCCGTTTGTAGCCGATGGTGGTTCCTTTGCCAGCAGGAGCCCAGGCATTGTCTTTCCATACTTCCACATTGAAATCCTTCACACGTTGTCCCAACTTGATATATTCTTGGATCACAATATAACTGACCTTCTGCATTTTGCCAAGGTCGATTTCAAGAGAGCCTTTTGTTACCCCGTCATTGGTTGCCCAATAGGTTTCCTTGTTACCATCGGTAACATTGCTCGCTGCGTAGGTTTTCGATTTTCCACGATTGGTATCGGCCTTTGCTTTGGTATTGGCTGCCAGGTTGGTTGCAAAAGTCCTGTCGAGAAGCTTCTTCCATTCCATCAGTGACCTAACGTCGTTTTCGTGTAATAATCCGCGTTGGTCGGGAGGAATATTCAATAAGAAGTTCGATCCGCGCCCAACAGATTCCATATACAGCTTCATCAGGTTTTCGGGCGTGCGTACTTTACTGTCTTCCTCAGCATGGTAGAACCAACCCGGACGAATAGACACATCCACTTCGGCAGGCACCCACATCTTACCGTTTTCCTCGCCATGGTTTAGCAGGTTGTTGATTCCACCTTTACCGGCATATAACGTATCCGTATTGATGGCGCACCAGTTGGGATCGCCCACAAAACCCCGTTCATTGCCGCACCAACGGATATCGGGTCCTGCATCGCTGAACATCACCGCCATCGGGGCAAGCTCGCGTACGATTGCCTGTGTATTGGGCCAGTCGTAATAAGTGCGGTTATCGATGCGGCGGACTTCCCTGGCACCGCCATAGTAGCCGTCGCCGCCGTTGGCGCCATCGAACCACACTTCGGATATCTCGCCATAGTTGGTCAGCAGTTCGCGCAACTGGTTACGGTAATAGGTAATATATTCGGGCGTGCCGTATTGTGCAAAATTCCTGTCCCAAGGCGACAGGTAAACCCCAAACTTCAAGCCGTGTTTACGGCAGGCATCCGACACAGCTTTCACCACATCGCCCTTACCATCCATGAAAGGACTGTTTTTGACTGAATGTTCGGTATACTTACTGGGCCACAGGCAAAAACCATCGTGATGCTTACAGGTGAGGATCACCATTTTTAGTCCGGCCTCCTTGATCGTTTTTATCCACTGCTCGGCATCAAAGGATGTAGGGTTGAAAATGGCAGGTTTTTCGTCGCCATAGCCCCACTCTTTCCCCGTGAAGGTATTGGTGGTGAAATGGATGAAAGCATATTGCTCCATCTCGTGCCAGGCCATCTGGCGCTCGGTGGGCACGGGTAATACAGCCTGTGGCGGCGCGACTTCCTGTGCGCAGGATGCCAGGAACGACAACAGGATAATGCATGTACCAACCGGGATTCGATTAAATAAAATGGTCCTTTTCATCATGTTTTTGGTGTGAAGTGATCAATTATGGATTGCAAAAATATTCAAATGACGAATATGTGGCAAAGGTAAAAGAATTTGTTATGGTTTTGAAATTCTGCTTTGTGTCTTTGTGCCTTGGTGGCATAAAAATTGGCCACTAAGACTCGAAGGCACTAAGATAATTTAACATATGAATGTTGGCTTTTGGCGCCAATGATCAATTATCAACTACTCACTGCTGCTAATCCTTTCTACTGTAGCAAATAAAATGACTAAAACCCAATAATAGGATTTGATTTTTACAAAACATTCGTCAAGTATTTTAGGGCATTCGTCAAAATAGCATGGGGCAATGACGGTTTTCCGTCAATTCGTTAAAAACAGGTCATATATTTTTGCAACAGAACTTACGATGTGTCTATATGTGAAATTCCGGCTCGTAAATATTTAACCAAATATATTAAAATGATGAACATGAATTTTATTAGGAAAGCCGCGCTGTTATTAACCGGCGCTGCATTAGTGCTGGCCTCGTGCCGCAAAGACGAAACGCCTGCTAACAATCAGGGCGCTGTGTCAAATGTAAAATTTGCCACGGAAGTAACCAATGAGGACAGCCGCAACTGGGGCGTTCCGGCCGACTGGCTCGGAGCCAACGGGCGTCTCTCGATGCTGGGCAAGGCGTACCTGCCCGTGAACTCGCCCGGACTGTTTTACGACGAGGCTAAAAATATCATTGTGCCCACTGGGATCAAGGTAACCTCCGAATCGTACGTATACGTTACTTTTGTGGGCGAGGATGCCACTTTCAACAATGTGTTGGGATACTTCCATTACCTGGAAGGGACAAACCTTGATGAAGAAACTTTTTTGCAGCAGCTGTTCGAGTCGAGACCAAATGTTGGTTGTTACTTTAAGAACATCATCTACACGCAAACCCACGATTTGAAACATGGCTACACCTTCCGGTTAGGCGATGAGAACGACGATCCTTTCCCGGCCGGTACCATTGTGGGATTTTGCCTGTTCCCTCATGCCGGTAGCGGCACAGGCGCCGACCCGGTCAACGATTGGACGAAAACATCCAGCGTACAGATGCAGGGCGACAAACCCATTTACATTACTACCGACTGGGGATTTAACGACAATGGAAAATTTTCGCATACCGTTGGCCAAACACCCTGCGGCGACTTTGTGTTTGCTTTCGAGGACTTGAATTCTTCCTACAGCAAAAGCAGCGACGACGATTTCAACGACCTGGTGCTTGTGGTGGGCGACAACCTCGAAAACCGGAACATCACAAAACTGGAAGCATATGGAAAGGATGCAAAACCGTTTGAAGTACCGGTAAAGGACGAAGATGAATGCGGGGACGGCAGTATTTTTATATCATTTGATGAAGAAAACCTGAATATAAACCTAGGTATAGATGATAGATCGACTGTGGTCATCAGAGGCGGAACAGCCCCTTACGAGATTGAATTTATCGAAGCCCAGATCAAAGGATTGGACGTAAAAACCAAAATTGATCACCCGGTAGCCGAGGTGGCTATAGAAGGAGCAGTAGTCACTATTATAGCCAAAAAGGATGGCGTCATGAAGGTGAAGGTAAAAGATGCCGCAGGAAAATATGTAATTTTAACAATTATAGTTGAAAACGGGGGTAAAGACATAACCGTTGACTGTGGCTGTGCAGAATGGATAACAGAACCACCAATTGATGCTAATAATGATGGCATAATAACTGATGATGAAGCCAGGAATGTTGAAACTATCGACATAGAATATGGCGGTGGCAATGGCGGTGGTAGTGACGGCCCTTTTTCACTCTTTCCTAATCTGATAGATGCAACAATCAAATGTGTCGGAATAACAGATTTATATCTTTGTGAGAATAGGAAACTGGAAAAATTGACTGTCACCAATGCAGGCTCGCTTGAAAGGATTCATTTGTGGGCAGGCTTGAATATTAATACTTTGGCGTTGAATGTTCCCGAAGGTGTGGAAATTGTTATGTGCGACGCTGCCATTATTAGGCGCGAAGCACGAAACCATTGGGTAAACGTAATGAGCATTAATAAAGCTGAAACCGGATTTGATTATGTAACCGTTTGGAGCGACGGGCGTGAAGATGTTGTAAAAATAACGACATATCTTGATAATGAATTGACCCATTCACCTGATCAATCCACATCAGTTGAGGATTTCAACATGGTATACAATCCTGCCAACCTTACCAACCGTGTTAAAACAGGAAGTGAATTCGCAAGGGGAAGCGATGTTTATGTTCAAAAGTGGAAAATAGTAATGACCACGTCTTCCAATAAAGCTGACTTCCTGTTTCTTGCGACTTACGATGTAGCAAGGTTTGATGATGGTAAGTTACAAACAAACTTTCTGACGGTTGAGCCATTTTTTAAAGATAAGGGAATGGAATTAACAGATCGCCCGAACGGGGGAAAACTGTTGACGGCAAGTGTTATGGCTACTTATGGCGATAAAAGCCAGAACATGGAAGCTATCGCCTTCTTGAGTAAACGCAATCCCGATCCCGACACTTGCCGTGTTGTGGTAATTGAGTCATTCGAAACCGGTAAATTGAAAGAAGCAGTAGAAGCAAAAGGATGTACCAATTTTGGCAAATTAGTAATTAAAGGAAATACACCGTTTGATCTCGACCAATATGGCATGGGCCACGATAGCAAAGATTTTCAATACCTTAGCTCGTTGCGCTGTATAATTGATCTTTCGGCATATATATTTGCTGATAATATTATTCCTGACTATGCTTTTCACGAGGCAGGATTTACCAGTATACTACTAAATCAAAACATTACTCATGTGGGAATTGGAGCTTTTATCGGTTGTGGTTTCCTTACTTCACTTGACTTGCCCAATGTTGAGGCTGTTGGAATTCAAGCCTTCACCAATTGCACTTCCCTTGTTTCAATCAATATGCCTAATGTTACAACGATTGAACAAGATGCTTTTATGGGATGTCATTCTCTCACTTCGATTAATCTACCCAATATTTCGGTAATTCAGGAGCATACTTTTTCTGGCTGTAGTTCCTTGAAATCAGCTGATTTACGTAATGTTACTTCCATTGGATTTGAAGCTTTTATTGGATGTAGTTCCCTTGCTTCAATTGATCTGCCCAAGGCAACAACGATTGGAATCTGGGCTTTTGGGGCGTGTAGTTCTCTAACTTCGATTAATCTACCCAAGGTCGGATCAATCGGACAAGATGCATTTAACAGTTGCTCTGGTCTTGAGACTATTATCCTGAGAGGCGGTCCGCCATATTGGGGAAATTACGGAATTGATTTTGAGTATGAATATCACAGTTTTGGGATTCCAGCTTCAACAACGATTAAGGTTCCCAATAATCTGGTCGAAACATACAAATTACATGTTGATTGGCAACAATACGCTGACCAAATCATAGGTTATTAAGACATCTTATTCAATACAAGAGCCATATTTATAACGTTTTTCATATCAATCTATGCTTCACCCTCCCGGCTTAACCCCGGGAGGTATTTTCTAACCATTTAAATTTTTATCCTTATGCCGTTGTTTTTTAATAAAGTACTTCGCGGAAAGCCGGGCGCTCCGGAAAGCGAAAAGAAGTGGTACCTGATCCTGAAAAGTGTAGGGTTGGTCAGGACAAGACAAGTGGCCAAGCTGATGGCCGACGAAACCACGTTGAACCCCAAGGAAGCCGAGATTGCTTTGGTGCAAGCCGGCAAGATCACCGGCCGCCTGTTGGCCGACGGGCACACCGTGGAACTGGAAGGGATCGGTACGTTCTACCTTACGGCCAACAGCCTGCCGTCGGATACCAAAGAAGGAGTTACCGCCCTGAATCTTAAAGGCGTCAACATCCGGTTTACTCCTGCTCCCGAATTACAGGAAGCCGTGAACAAAGCGCAACTGAGGTCGGCGGATAGCATCAACCTGTCGACAAAGTAACGACGCTTTTTCAATGACATGTCCAAACGCTTTCGTCGACGTGTCGAGCATCGCTCGTAGACACGTCGACGATCTTTCAATGACGTGTCGACGATTGTTCGTAGACACGTCATTGATGAATCGTGGACACGTCCACGAAAGCGCTGCAGCCGGCAAATAATTGTTCCCTGACATGTTCATCTATATATCATGACAAGTAAGCAATTTGTCAGTTTGTTAATTTTCAATTTGAAAAACATATGATAGATACACAACAATTAATTGTAATTGGGGCCATATTTGTATTTGTTATTGGTGGCATTATGGTGATGGGCGGTAAGGATACAGGCACCAAACAAGAAAATCGGCAAACTGATAAAGAGAAAATTACCATCGCGTTTACCCTCATATTTCTTGGAATATTGATGCAACAACTTCCTGAAGAAATTGGTAGTTCCCGGGTGATCGCTTTTTTGGCCGGAATGCTTGTCCTGATCGGTCTGATCAAATCAATACATCTCCTAAGAGACTCCGGATTATGGGGTTCCATTCTTTTCATCGCTTCAAGTATTGCATTGATGATAGCTTCATGGATGGAGGGATCGATTCCGGAGTTTTTGAATGTTTTGAAAAGTATGCCATCAAATAGTATCATGGATGGATTAGGATCGAATATGGAAACCAACACATTTTCCACCTCTCCGGCCTCCGGTTTTTCGTGGGGGGCTGCCGGTCATTTGCTGGCGATATTGGCTGCAGGATGCTGGCTAACCTATAAACCATTCCGGAAAATGTTAACCGGGTTGGTACTCCTAATCGTGATACATCTTGTTTATATCATCGATCCGTCATTTTTGAAAGGGTTCATCCATAGTGTCCTTGGGATATTGACAGTGGCAGGATATTACCATATAGTAGTAAATGTTGCACCATCGGATGATAGTAACCGGCCTCTTAAGGCATTATTGTTAATGGCAGTTGGTATGATCTGGTTTTCACTCATCATGGTCGAAACCAAGGGTACAATCATTGGTATCAGCGCCATCGGAACCATTATCTGGTTTACAGGAGTGTCGAGAATCAGGCATTTAGGCGATCGGAGAGGTACAGGCGCTTTCATAGCATTTGGAATATTATCATTTGTCCTGTTATTGTTCCTCACACTAACTCGTCTAATTTCGAAAGTCATACTATTAGATGCGGGAATGTTCGGTTTCATTTTCCGAATCCCTGCTTATATTGTATTAGCTATTGCATTTTTCAGGTTCCATTCCAACCGGATTTTTCAAAGGCAGAAAACTAATGGGATGGTATTGATGGGAATTGCAATGTTGTTAGCAATGCTAACCATTTTGACAAATTTTTTCTATTACTTTATTGTCCTGCCTATGATGTTGATATCCTGGATCAATGCGGTGAAATCCAGTATAAAAAACCTGGAAACAAACGGGTTACTTATGGGCAAGAATACTGGAGTAAATAGTATCGGACAAATAGCGGTAACGGAATCTGTAGTACAGGAAAAGGCAGATATAAATGAAATGCAGGTCGAAACCGGACAACAAACAACGTATAATTCCAAGCTATTGTTCCATGAGAAAATAAACTCAAATCAGTTGCATCCTGCTGTAAAAGCGCCTGTAGATGATCAGCGATTATTTTCCAAGATCGTTACCTGGTTATTCATCATATTATTCCTGTTGGCTTGTGGAGCAGCTGGATATTATAATTTTTACTCCCCTTGACCAAGCCATAATACCTTACGGAATTAATGCATTGTCGATTTTCAAATGATGAAATTCAAATCCTAAAAGCTGAATATGTTTTTGTCATCTATACCATTACGCACACATTTTTTTGGTTTATTCCTTACATGTTTTAATTTTGTCCTTGTTACTCTATCCATTATCCTACTCAATATCTATCCCTGACAGCTATTGAATGGGAATTGTTCATTAAGTAGCATAGTATATTTGCACAAATAACATCATCAATGTTGAAAAAATTATTAATAATATTATTGGCGTATCCTTACATCTTTGTGGATGCAACCAATATTGACAGCCTTCTCCGTGTAGCCGAAAAAAACAGGAAAGCCAGCAGTTGGAATCAGGTGGCTTTATATTATGAGGATATCGGTGATACAATTCAATTGAGGACTTATGCACAAAAGGCTTATAATCTTGCAGTAGAAGAAAATGATCCGGAAGAGAAAGGGAAAGCTTTATTCAGGCAAAGTACTTATTATGAATACATGGGTGATGTAAATACAGCTTTGGAAAAGTCAATTTTGGCTTTAGCGTTTTCACGGGAATCCGGCAATATGGATTTGATAACAGAAGCAATCCATAATACCGGATATTATTACAATGAAAAGGGACTCTATGATCAAGCCATTGAAGCATATCGTGAAGCGATCATTACGCTGCCCTATACCCCGGAAAAAGAAAGCAATATAGCGCGTATATTTGTTAATATCAGTTCTTCATTTTTATTGAAAGGGATTCCCGATTCAAGTATACATTATAATCAAAAGGCTTTTGATGCGGCACTCAAGGCAAAGGATACGATAGTGATGATAAACGTTACCGATCAGTTGGGAATATTAAATGCAAAAAAGCATCAATACAAGAAAGCATTGCCATATTATGAAGAAACACTGAGATTAAGCATATTGAAAAAAGATATACCGAGTGTATCCAATGCTTATATCAACATCGCGATCCTTTATACAAATTGGGGAAATCTCGATTTTGCCATGGATTTTGCCCGGAAGGCCGAACAAAGCGCAAAAGATTGCGGGGACTTGCTTACCTATGCAAAAATGCTATCGTTAGCCGGGTTGGTATTCTTACATGCCGAACACTATGTAGAAGCTGTTAAAGCTGCAAAAAAATCATCATCACTTTCGCAGGATATTTCATTTCATTACTACAATGCCTTGGAGGTACTCGCTACAAGCTATTGCAGACTGGGTAAAGTCGATTCGAGCGAAATTTACCTGTCAAAAATGGAAACTTATATGGAATCGGGGCATCATGTAAAAACCAGCAGGTTCTACGGGGTCAAGGGTCATGTACTGACGCTACAGGGAAAATATAAAGAAGCAATACCCTTTCTGGAAAAATCTATCAAATTAAGGGAATCCATCGATAAACATTCCGAAAAAGAGTCAATAAATCAATATAGGATATTATCAGAAGCATATCAAAAAGGATCTAAAGACTATCAAAAAGCGCTTTATTACAAACAACTACAATGCAATTTAGTCGATTCTATACATAAAAAAGAACATTCTGATGCATTGGCCGAATTCAGTATAAAATACGAAACGGCCGAAAAAGAGTTGGAAGTTACTCGGTTAAAATTGGAGGAAGAAAAGTTATTACGCACACGCACTTTGATTATCACCGGGTTAGTTATTTTGGCGGTACTTTTGCTGATTGCCTGGTTATACGTCCTGTTTCTACGTTGGAAAAAGAAGAGTGAAACAGTGGAGTGGGAAAAGAAAGTGGAAGCAAAAGATGCCAAATATAATACAACAATAGTTGAAATGGAGAAAAAGCAATTACAATCGTACCTCGAAGGTCTGGAAGCCGAACGTACGCGTCTTGCCAAAGAAATGCACGATCATGTATCAAATGGGTTACTGGCGTTGGGGATCAAAATGGAATCGGCAGGCGTTCCCGACGAATTCATTGCCATGGCGCACGACCTGCACAGCCAGGTGCGCGACATTTCGCATGCCTTGATGCCGCCTGTGTTCCAGTATGCATCGTTATCCGAGATTATTGATGAATATATCCGCGAGCAAAACAAGTTAGATGGGCCTTGCTTTCAGTTTTACCTGTCGCCCGAAGAAGGTTGGGAAGATCTGCCGCATCAAACGGCGCTCGACCTCTACCGTATCGTGCAGGAAGCCTGTAGTAATGCGTTGAAGCATGCCTGTGCCAAAAATGTCACCATATCGCTCACCCGGAAGGAAGATCAGATTGAATTATCGGTGGCGGATGATGGCCGGGGAATGCAGTCTCCTGCTACAACTGGGGGGATTGGCATGAGGATTATCAACGAACGTGTCACGAATCAAAAAGGGAAGGTAATCATTGATTCAAAACCCGGTAAGGGAACCAGCATTCATGCGTTTATAACGTTGGAATGTTCATAACGTCCAAAACGTTTATAACGTTCATAACGTCACAAACGCTTAAAACCATAAAACCATAACGTTATAAACGTTAAGAACGTTACAAACGCATTTCACCATGAAGAAAGTTAATATTTTGGTCGTAGATGACCATCAGCAGATATTGGAAGCCATACGAAACGCCTTGCAGGATCATCCGGGTGTCGGTTCCATCGATGTGTTTGGCGATGGACTATCGGTTTGCTCTAAACTCAACGAGCGACAGTACGACATATATATCATCGACCTGCGGCTCCCGCACATGGACGGATTCGCATTGATCGGGCAGATCAGGCAAATGCATCCCGGTGCGCGGATCATCATCAACACCATGTGCGAGGAATTATGGGATGCCAAACGGATCCTTGAGCTGGATGTTGATGGTATCGTGATCAAGACCTCGTCGTTAACACATCTTAAGGAGGCCGTAGATAAGGTCATGGACGGGCAGAAGTACTACTGCCTGAAATTCCGGCACTTGAAAAAGCAACAGGAAACAGGGGCTTTCCTTAACATCTCGAAGCGCGAACTTGCGGTTCTCCACGGCATCGCCGAAGGGATGACCACTGCCGAGATATCCCTACAGATAGACATCTGCGAAAATACGGTGGAAAGCATACGCAAAAGGCTGCTGGTAAAGATGGACGTCCGGAACATGGCGCAATTGATCGCCAAAGCGTATAAGACAGGCATCCTGGATCATTACTGTACTACCTCCGCCCCCGATTAGACAGCTTGAAAGAGCTACAACGACAGGATATACTGTTCCAACGCTTCAATTTCTTTTTCAGTCAGCTTGGAAGTTACACCATGTTTGTCGTTTTTGTTGAATTTGGTAATGACGTCTTTGATTGTTACCGCACTGCCGTTATACAGGTAAGGAGCTGTTCGCCATATTTCCTTCAAAGTGGGCGTATCGAAAGGCGCATCGGTATATTCTTCTATACCTGTTCCTACGTTATACATTTTACCATCGGTCAAATACTCGCCATTGTGGCACGAATTGCAACCTGCCTGTGCAAACAGCGCTTCACCCTGTTTTGCCAGTTTGCTCAATTTTCCGTTGACTAAGTAAGGGCTTGGCACAGGACGCAACGATTTCAGGTACTCGTCAATGCACACGGCTTCCTCTTCCGGCCTGTCGGCAAACTGGATATGATGGATGCCTGCGCGTACAGCTATTTCAGCGCTTGCACGGATGCCGGTAATCATACACGGAGGAGTGACATGGGAATAAAGCATGCTTTTGGTATTTTTGGGATTGCCGATGCCGTCATTCATCAGGTCCCAATTGAGGCCGTCGGCCCTTACTCCCGGATGGCAGGTGATACAACTCTGCCAGTCCTGGAAACAAAGACTGGCGTCGGCAAAATACAATTCTCCTTTACGCACGTTGTCCAGTTCGGGCTCATTACCCAATTTTACAAAACGCCTTTTAGCATACGAATTGGCATCCACTACGGTTAATCCGCCGGAAAAATAGTTACTTACGAACAGTTTGTTATCCTGCATCACCACGTATTTTGTACCTTTTCCGTTCATAGGAATCCGTGTTTTATCCCCGCTCAGGAAAGTGAGGTTGTTGGCAAGGTCGGCCGGGCTAGCCTGCTGCCGTATTTTCTCCAGTACCGGAAGAAGCGAAACAGCAATCAGTTCATGCGTCCCCGAAGTGGCAACGAACAGTTTGTCGCCATCGGCTGATAAGGTCATACCACAGGGATTGGCTGCACCGAGGTAGATATCGTCCAACAGCAAGGTTGTATAGTATTTCTTTGCAGGAACATTGATCAGCGAAACGGCATTGGTATTCATCCATCCGCGTTCCAGCTGGGTGGTAGGGAAAAAGTAGCGCGATAAGATGTGTGTCACGAAAATCATATCTCCATTTTTAGAGAAACACACATCCTCGATAGATTGTGTTCCATCACTCAGGGGAATATGTTCCACCACAGCATCCCATTCCGTATCCACCAGTGTAACCCTTGCGGTCACCGGGCTTTCCAATGACGATTGGAGCGGAAGATAATTCCCCACAGCCAGTAGTTTTTCGTCGGGTGACAAAGCCAGCGACTTGGGTTCCCTGATCATCGGCAGACATTTTACTTCCTTGCGTTTCGACAGGTCGATTACCGATACATCATTCGAAAAGCGGTTGGCTACCCATGCCCGCGAACCCTGTTTGTTGACACATATAGCATTCGGATACATGCCGACATCTATCGATCCGCTCTTTTTACAGTTTACCGGCGACAGGATGTGTATCTTCCCATTTGCCTCATATTCGGTAATATATAGGCACAATGTGTTCCCTACGGCAGAAAAACAAATATCCGATGGTGTGAAACCAAGGGGATATACACCTGTTACCTTTTCCGTCACAGGATCGACTTTGGCTAACGACCGGGCGGTAGACAACAATACATATACTTCTTTAGTGACCGGATGGACAGCCATACGGGTTGGTGAAAGGTAATCCTGTTGCCCGTAAACCCGGCTCACCGACAATATAACCAGAAGGAATAACATTAAAAGCCTCTCTCCCCTGCCCTCTCTCCAAAGAGAGAGAGGGAACGTGCTCCTCAACTGAATGGTGGGTAACACAGACTCCCTCCCCTGTGGGGAGGGCGGGGGGAGAGGTCGTATCATATGTGCATTTTTCATCGCAATCATCAATTTTCAATCATCAATATTCAATTATTCCAATATCGGGCGCACGGTCTCTCCCCTGCGTTGCTCTTCAACCTTTTCGTAGGTGCCATAGAAATCTGAATTACAATCCAACCAAAGCGCCAAACGATGCATCTCATCGGGAGAAAGTTTCACATTGTGATGCCCCTTTTCTAGTTTTTGGTAAAGTTTCGAAGCCAATGCGCCAAATTTACCGGGGTAAGTTTTCGACTCGACAAACGATCCACCCCCGTCATAATAGAATGCAAACGGTTTCAGGTTCCGGTATGAAGGTAGCCATTGCTTGTCGTCGATTTTACCGGACAGGTTGGGCTCTTTTCCGCCTTCCTTGTGGCACGAAACACAGTTCTTGTCCAATACAGGTTGAACAAGCTTCACGTAGCTGAACGGGTTGGAGCCTTCCACTTCGGGCTTGATAATCGACGGTTTCTTCTTCATGGCAATGGTGGAACGTTGCGCCGGAGGAGCCGAACGCCTGTTTTCGTGGCAACCGATGCAACTCAGGTTCTCTTTTGGAGCGGTATATACATCCGAACGCATCGATTGTACTGCCCTTCCCTTTTCGTCCAAGGCCTGGAAAAACACCGGGATATAAGGACGCAGGTAGAACCTTGCACTGCCGTCTTCTTCCACCGGCACAGTCCCCAACACCACGCGGGCATTCTTTTCCGTTCCGTAACCAATAGCAGGGTTGTTGCGTCCCGGGTTACTTTTCGGTAATATCTGGATAATCCGCAGGCTCTTTATTTTCAGATTTTCAGGCCAGTCGTGACGGCTTTCATAAACATTCATGATCGACACCACCGCCGGATCATAATTTGCACTTTCGGGTTCAGCCCCTGCCACCTGTTCGGGACGATCCAGATTCATACGCTTCTGATCCATATCGACGATGTAAGGCTGTACTATGTCGGGAATAACCGGAGGGGTAGAGCGAGCCTTCAAAGGTATCGGACTCAGGCACGAAATTTTTGAATCACGATATAATAACTCAATATTGCCAAATGCATCCAATAGGTATATCCCGTAATTTTCGACCGTCTTTTTACTGTCGCTACCGGAAGGCGGCCTATCATATTCTTCCTGTTCCGGATAGCCGAACACACAAATGTAATAGTCTTCGCTCAACGGCCAGGGTGTGGAGTAAGATGCGTCGCGGCAAAAATAACCATATTCCGATTCGGGGAAACGTTCATCGGGTGTGATCAACCTCACTGGCGCCATGGCATCATCGTCATCCACCATAGGATCGACCATTACAATGGAACCGTATGTTTGGCCGTGGTGTGCGGCTGCCGTAGCCACTAAGTTTTGTGAACCCGGTATGGCCCGAATGTCCATTTCCATACAGGGACGATCTTTCCAGTCTTTGGGGTAATTGCCGTGTATCGAAAGAGCATTCCTTCCGTCGGGTGTGGTTGTCCACGGATGGTGTGCCTGGAAAAAACCCCTGTCGACATAATCCCAACGGGAATATACAATGTTACCATCGTGCATCACACTAGGTTGCCATTCGCATGTTTCGTGATGGCTCAGGCGTTCCATGGCGCTACCGTCAATATTCATACGGTGTAACGTATAGGTAAACCAAGGCGCTCCGCCGTTGGCTGTCATGTGGCAACGGCCAAAACCGCCACGCCTGTCGGAGATAAAAGCAACCTTACCATTAGGCAACCAGCAGGGATCGAAATCATTGAAAACGCCACCGGAAAGCTGGTTCAAATTCGAACCATCCACATCCACGCTGTAAATGTGCCACGCATTTTTATCCGTAAAGGAACATTTCAACCCGCTGTAATTGTACAGGCCGTTCTTGTCTTCGGAGGCTAATTCCGCAGGATTGTAGCCTTCGGCCTCGGTGTAGGCAAACAGGATTTTTTTGCCGTCGAATGAGAGGTCGGGCGAAAGATAAGCGCCGTCGGGCAGGTTACCGTTGATGACATTCTTAGCCACCGGGTTATTACCAAAGGCTTTTTCGAGGATAAAAAGTCCTTCGCCTTTGGTGGCATGGATACCGTAATATTGCCCGGCCATGTGGTCGCCACCCAGTTCGGTACGCGGATTCCTCTTGTGTTTCACAAACACGATCCGGTCGAAGTCGAGCAACGGGTTGGCAAAGGCAATCTGCCGGCGCAATGCACACGCTCTCAAGTATAGTTCCTTCCGGTTGTCAACAGCAGTTACCGGCGTGTTTTTTGCATCGTGTTCCAAGCTTTTCAATTCCGCCTCCATGTCCCATACCTTGGCATCGGGATTTTGGGAAAGGTCGTTCCATAACGCTCTTGTCCTCCTGATCACGATGTCAGCAGGGTCACGGTCTGTTTGATAGAACAATGCTTCCTGCCGGTGTACCAGTTCAGGAGTTGCAAAACGGCTCATAGGTAGCTTGCCGCTACGCAAAGCTTCCAACCGGTAGTACTGCATCATAGCCTCAACACGCAATTCGGAGTTGATTCCTATTACCGGTTTTTCACGCTCTGTCATCCCCGGAAAAACAACCAGGCAAACGATGACAAGGAATATCCCGGCAAACAGAATCCCGGTTTTCCGGATACCTTTTTTTTCCATAATACTCCAATTCATGACTGTATGTTTTTAAGGTTAATTTTATATGATTATCGGGCATCATGCCTATGCGATTGGAAAATCACGTTCAGCGGAGTCTCCAGACTCCGCCGCGCTAAAAGGAAAGCTCCTGCTTTCCATCATGCAAGGCAGGAGCCTTGCTTTTAGCTACGACGTAGCGAGACGCTACGCCGAACGCCACTTCAGAAAATCCGAAAACCACTTTTACATTAGTATACCCACGTTCTATTCCCCGTTCACTGCGAAATACAAAATCTGACAGGCATTGCCTTTGCTGTCGGGATGATGTTCCTTGGCGGTACGGATCACAATCTCGTGCTCGCCTCCGGCTAATTCGGTTTCAAGCATGGTAACCCAGGGAATGTATAACCCTTTGCTCCATTCGGTAAAGAGGTCCCTTTTCCTGAATGGTTTCCCATCCACGCTGTATTCGATGATACCTGCATCAGGGCCTGCCACGTTGAAGATGCCGATGGCCGTCCCCTTGAACTTTAAATGAAGCGTAGCGCTGGGTTTTAAGGCTTCTATAGCAGGCACGTCCACAAAACGCTTGCGGGTGCTTGCTTTCACGGTGGGTTGCCAAGCCGGTTCATATTTCCATCCTTTGCCAAGTTTTGCCTGCCGTACATCCACTAATTTCCCGTGGAAATAGCTATACGGATCCAAAGGCACTATGGGTAATACATGTGGATTTAGCTGTCCTGCCGATTCGATCGGAAAATGCCACATTTCATCGAACAACCGACTCACGGCGGCTGCATAGAATTTGTGTCCGAACGGCGAAGGATGCGTTCCCCCGAACTTTTCCCAGTCGAATTCGCCTGCCTGCATCCGTTGTGAAATTTCCAACGCAAGATTGATGGATGGAATACGATAATATTCCGCAACTTTCTCGTGGTTCAGGATCACTTGGGGAATTGTACCCTTTTCCAACGGTTGCAGCATCCCATCCCAGATAAAATGAAGCATCACAATATCCATATCGGGATTTGAAAGGCGTGCCTGGCGTATCACACCTTCCATACCGCGGATTTGTTCCATATCGGTGAAATGGTTGGTTTCGTCGTTCACGGCGGCTTCTTCAAATAACAGGTCTACCGGGCCGTTGCACAGCACATCACGCTCAAAGCGGAAAGCTCCGGGCGTGGTTCCTGTCGAACTGATACCGGCATCTACAAAATCAAATTCCGTGTCGGGGAAGCGTAACCGGAGTTCGTTGCATACCATGTCACGCCAACCTTTCATTTCGGTGATGGAGCCACCCATGAAAGCCACGCGGCCTTTTTTCCCACGCTCGAACTTGATGCGGCAGTTATTCAGCGTGCCGCGCAGGTTAAGATGCATCTTCTGCCGGTACATACCGGTATGCTGAACAATAAAATCGACGATTGGTTCCGGGTTTTCGAGACTATGCGGATGGTGGTTTACCCCGGGTTTGATGATCACATGTGCATTCCCGCCGAGTGCTAAATAACGTTGACGTACCAGACCCATGTTATCTTTATAAGGCACCGCATCGTCGGCATCGCCACATACGGCAATAACCGGTATCCCGGCCTGGGCAAGTGTGGCCAAGTTATCTACCGGGTTTCGTGTATCATCCCAGGCTTCCTGTGCGGAAGCAAACCCGTATTCCTTGATGCAATCGCGCCACAGGTCGGAAGCGCTATTACGATTACCACCTGCAGGCCAACTTTTGAAGTCGCACACCGGGGCATCCGCATAGATACCAGCTACCAGATCAGGGTATTCAGCCGCCCAGTTGAAAGCAAACAATCCACCACGACTGAATCCTTCGAGTACTGCCTTCCCAGAAAGGCCATACTTACCGGTAACATAACGGTAAAAGTCGTAACCTAAGGCCACTGCACGCGGACTACCATACAGATGCGTCACATCATAATACACCACATGCCAACCTTTTGACAGCAAGGCAAGGTCGGTTTGCGGCTCATGACCGAAAAATGCCGGGCGCCAGATCCATGGTTTACCTTCGGCTACTTTTTTTGGCATTACAATGATACCCTCCCTGTCGCAAAGTTTGAAATCCAACCGGGTATAACCGTTCCATTCGCTTTGGGTTACCGCGATATCCGGCATAGAAACCTGAGCGTTGGATACAATAAGGAAAGAACATAAAAACGTAAGGTTCACCAAAATATTCTTCATGTCAAAAAGTCATTAAAATATGATATCATACATAATTCCTACCCGGAATCGATCTATGTATGATCTAAAAAACTCACAAGGCATCGCGTTGTCCGGCACATGGCGTTGTGGGTGTTGCCCACATTACTATGTGGCTTCCACTCACAATACTATGTGCCACCTACCCACATTACTATGTGACCTCTACCCAGAAAACCATGTGACCTTCACCCACATTACTATGTGACACCTACCCACAACACGATGTGACCTGCATCCACATAGTGTTGTGGGTTCTATCGGGTTCCCTGCCCGAATGGGCAACGGTATAAGACCTAATAAGATATATAAGTACGTGTCAAAATTACCTATCATACATCCAACTTAAAAAATCTGTTGTATCTCCCGCTTCAATTCATTGATCGCCTTCTCGGTGATAGGTTGTTCCAGCTCCATCGTCATGTCAAGTACCTTACGGCTTAACTCGATGGCGGGTACACCTTCCTCCACATCCTTGGCAGCATTGTTGATGAGCGTGACAGTGTAATTTTTTGCGTTTTTCACGCTGTTCCAGGCATCTATCGACACATACAGTTGCTGCGACAGGTTATGCTCAAATTCGGCACGGATGGCTTGCAGCAACTCCGTATGCAGTTGCCCGCTGGTTTTGGCAGGGTAGTTGGCCCGCATCACCAGAGACTCGGGCGAAATCCGTTCCAAGAAAAGTACCAACCGCTCGTAGGCTTGTAACCGGATAGGTGTGATCAACTTTTGGTTACCGCGTATAGCTTTCAGTTTCCGTCGGTTTTCACTGTTGCGGAAAAATTCGCCGATAATGTAATATACGGCTGCCAGCATGATCAGTGATGGCAAGACGATTTTGAGGATTTCAGTAAAATCTTTCATTGTTTTTAGTTACAAGTTTAAAATTAACTTTGTTGAATTTGCCTGCCCGTCTTGGTCAAGCGGGTTTCCGCATGCTGCGCACCCCCGAAGGGAGCGACGCAGTCAACCGTCAGTCGATATAAAACCATTTTAAATCGATTACCATTTGTTCAAGTGAATTCGTTCGGGTTGGAAGCGTTCCGGCTGTGGAAGCTGTTGATCGGGGTAACCAACAGAAATGATGGAAAACGCATGGATATGCGGAGGCAACCCAAGCAACGCTTTCATGGCCGACACCCGTTCGGGACGCGGATAAATACCGAGCCACACAGCTCCATAACCCATACCGTGGGCGGCCAGAAGGATATTCCCGGTGGCAGCGGCACAATCCACCGGCCAGTAATCGGGTGTATGCGCCAATTGCTCATCACCACAAACCACGATACCCCATTGGGCATGTTCCAGCATTTTGGTATATGGTTGAAACTCCTGGATTTTCCGGAACATCTCCTGATCATTCAACAGCACAAAATGCCATGGCTGTTTGTTGCGTGCCGACGGAGCATACATGCCGTATTTGATTAATTCTTCCGCTTTTTCGCGCGGGATCGTTTCGCCGGTATATTTCCGGATACTTCGCCGCGTGAGGATTCCATTTAATATTTCCATCTCGTTATTATTGCAAAGCTTGATACACCGTATTCAGAAATTTTTCCCACACTTTGGTATCGGGTACGCGGTTGGTGTACAACAGGATAACTAACCCTTCCTTGGGGTCGATCAGATAATCGGTATTATACATCCCGCCCCAGGAAAGCGATCCGGGTGAAACCATCGGTGTGAAATTAGCCACACCCTTATGTTCGGTTTCCTTATCGGGATAGATTTCGAACCCCAATCCGAAGTGGAAATCAGGGCCGCCGTTGTTAGGGTGCGGGAGTTGATCCACGCTCATCATCTCAATGGTGCGGCGCCCCAAAATGCGTTTACCGTTGAAGGTGCCACCGTTAAGAATCATCTGGCAGAAGCGGGCATAATCCTCAATGGTGCCGTTCAAGCCTGTTCCGGCTTGGCAATAGCGGGTATCGGCCTGAAAGGGATCACGGCCGCTCCACAGGTTGGTTTGGGTTACCAGTTTGCCGTCCTTTTCATTGTAAGCGGTCACCATCCGTGGGCGGTAACTTTCGGGATAATACCAGTCTGAACTACTCATACCCAGCGGTGTCAGGATCGTTTCCTTTACATATTCGCGTAATGGTTTACCCGAAAAATATTCTACCAGATAGCCCCACACATCCGAAGCCGGATGGTAGTTCCATTGTGTACCGGGATCAAACGCCAAGGGAAGCTGCACCAAATCTTTCACTTCCTCGGCCAATGTTTCGTAAGGCCTGTTGTCACGTTTCTTCATCTGCTCCTGTCGAAGCGTCCACAGTTCACGGTTATCCATAATACCCGATGTGTGGCTCAACAGGTGACGGATGGTGAGCGGCGAAGCGGCAGGACGGGTAGTATATTTCCCGTCAGGCTTCAGCTGCACCAGCACCAGATCGGTACATTCGGGGATATATTTCGAAACAGGATCGTCCAACTGGAATTTTCCCTGTTCAAATAAAGTCATCAGTGCAACAGTGGTAATAGCTTTGGTTTGCGAATAATTACGGAAAATGTCGTCCTTTTTCAAAGCTTTCTTGCTTTCGATGTCGCTCCACCCAAAAGCCTTATTATAAATAACCACACCATTTTTGGCAACAAAGGTAAGCGCTTGCGGGATAACACCCTTATCCACGTATTCCTGAAGCAAACGATCTATATAAGGCAACCGATCAGTTGAAATATTCAACGACTGCGATATGGTGGCCGAATACTCAAATTTTTGCGGTTTAGGCTGCGCCATTACGGAAAATACCGCACAACATGCAATGAAGAAAATCGTTGATAATGTTTTCATAAATTGATTTGTATATGATTACCGGATACGTAACTTTTCAAACATATTAATATAATTGGTACGAATCAAGGGCTTTAGCCCAAATCCAACTCTTGATTCGCATTATTGACTACAAGACCTATCAGGTTTATCTTCGGTGAGACCGCTTACGCTAAGTTTCGAAGCCTAATAGGTCAGTCGCTTTTCAACTTTAACCCTGAACCGGCAGTTCGCCGAAGGCAAACTTTAAACTAACTTCGTAAGGCATTCCGTCACGTTCTTTTCAATCCGTTGCGCCAGATTGGCGGTATCGGCTTTCTGGAACGTCTCACCCGTGATGTTTTCGTACAGTTCGATATACCGGTCGGATACTTGGTTGACGTATTCGTCGGTCATCGTCGGGACTTTCTGTCCTTCCTGTCCCTGAAATCCGTTCTCGATAAGCCATTGGCGTACAAACTCCTTCGAAAGTTGTTTTTGTTGTTCGCCTTTGGCCAGTCGTTCTTCGTAACCTTTGGCATAAAAATACCGTGACGAGTCAGGTGTATGTATTTCGTCGATCAGGTAAATCTTACCGTCCCGTTTCCCGAATTCGTATTTAGTGTCGACCAAGATGAGTCCTTTGTCGGCAGCCATCTGCGTGCCGCGGGCGAACAAGGCTTGTGTATACTTTTCCAACTGTTCATAATCGTCTCTCGACACCAATCCCTGCGCAATGATTTCTTCGCGTGAGATATCGAGGTCGTGTCCCTCGTCGGCTTTTGTGGTCGGCGTGATGATCGGCCGGTCGAACTTCTGGTTTTCATTCATCCCATCGGGAAGTGCAACACCGCATAATGTCCGTTTGCCAGCCTTATATTCGCGCCAGGCATGTCCAGTAAGGTATCCGCGGATCACCATTTCCACCTTGAAAGGTTCGCAGCGCACGCCCACGGTCACCATTGGGTCGGGCGAAGCCACTTTCCAGTTAGGAACAATATCGGCCGTGGCATCGAGGAACTTGGCGGCAATCTGGTTCAATACCTGTCCCTTGTAAGGGATACCGCGCGGCAGTACCACGTCAAATGCCGAAATACGGTCACTAACCACCATTACTAAATAACGGCCATCAATATCATACACATCCCTGACTTTACCCACATAAAGTCCCTTTTGTCCGGGAAAATGAAAATCGGTTTTAACTAATGCATTCATGTTTTTATGGTTTTAGGCTTAATGTTTCATGTCCAAAATTGCACGATTTGATAACTTCAAACTTTGAACCTGAAACTTTATTTTATTTCTTTGGTTGATACTTTCGTTTTGGTATTCAGTTCCATCACTATGTCAACTCCTTGTGCCTTGATAGCACCTTTGATGCTTTGTGACAAGTCACTCGACACCGTCATTCCTGTTTTTGTGTCGATGATCATCGTACCTGACTGTGTACCGGAGAGTTTGCCTTCCATGCCTTCGCCGGGGTTCATCTCCACAGTCGATTCCACAGCAACAGTGGCCATACTTTTCTTAACCTCTTTCAAAGTGTACTTGGTTTTGATGGCGGTGCCCATATTGACCATTGTTGTCACCATGTCCGAATTCCAACTGTCACCCACTTTCACAGCATTGGCCGGATATATTTTCAACGATTGTTCAAACATGTTCTTCATGGCTACGTCGCTGAATTGCTGTTTCATCGGGGCAACCATCTGCGCGGCCATCTGCCCGTCAGGAGCTATTGCTTTAACCATGCTTTCGAAAATGGCCTCCATCCCGGTCACCGATTTTACAGAACCATCAGGCGCAATGACCACCATGAAAGGTTTGTCGAGCATGTTACTGAATATTTTATCCATCATTTTATCCATTTCCGAAGGGTTTTCCATCGGATTTTTCGAATCATATCCCATTTTCATCATCGGGCTTGACATAACATATGTAATATCCTGGTAGGTAAACTGCACCTGGGTTTCCTGTGCCGTTTTATCCTTGATCTCCATCAGGTATTTTGTATTCATTTCCGTTTCCATCGGAATTTCTTGTCCCATAACATTTTGCTTGATGGCTTGTGTCATATCCATCTGGTATTCGTATTTCT
Organism: Bacteroidales bacterium; assembly: GCA_031547085.1. Classification (GTDB taxonomy): domain Bacteria; phylum Bacteroidota; class Bacteroidia; order Bacteroidales; family UBA4181; genus JAIRLS01. Next base: position 1,300 of record JAVBSH010000038.1, on the reverse strand, counting down.
TACCTTTTCCGGGATTGAATGACAACTTTACCTGGGCGGATACAACTGTCAAACCCAATAAAAGGAATAAAATTGCGAATGTGATTCTTCTCATTTTCATTGTTTTAATTATTATTAAACGAAGTGTTTTTATGATTTTCCTCCTGTTTTTCGTAAGCTGCTACAATGTCCTTTACCAACGGGTGGCGAATGATGTCGCGCTGATCGAAATGGATCACCGAAATACCTTCGATGTGTTTCAGGATATTGACGGTTGTGCTGAGTCCCGACTGGTTCTTTTGCGGAAGGTCGATCTGGGTGAGGTCGCCCGTAACGATAAACCTGGCACTCCGTCCCATACGGGTAAGGAACATTTTCAACTGGCTGTTGGTTGCATTCTGGGCCTCGTCGAGGATCACGAAAGCATTGTCGAGCGTGCGTCCGCGCATGTATGCCAATGGAGCGATCTGCACCGTACCGGCTTCGATCAGGTCGGTTAGTTTTTTCGGCGGGATCATATCGTGCAAAGCGTCATAGAGCGGTTGCAGGTATGGATCAAGTTTTTCTTTCATGTCGCCGGGCAGGAACCCAAGCTTCTCGCCCGCTTCCACAGCCGGCCGCGTAAGGATAATCTTTTTCACCGCCTTGCTTTTAAAAGCTGCCACTGCCAGCGCAATAGCCGTATAGGTCTTACCCGTCCCGGCTGGACCGATGGCAAACAACAGGTCATTGGTTTTATATTCCTCCGTCATCCGGCGTTGGTTCACCGTGCGTGCCCGGATACTCTTACCATTATTCCCGTATACGATCACATCGTCATCGCCTTCGGCCAACACCAGTTGCGACGGCACGGTGTCGTTCATAATGTTGGTAATGTCGGCTTCCGTCAGATGCTGATATTTCTGGTGGTAACAGACCAGAAGGTTCAATATGCTTTCAAAACGTTGTATTTCCGACGGTTCTCCCATTACCTTGATCTCGTCGCCGCGTGCAACAAGTTTCAGTTTCGGGAAAAAACCCTTTATCTTCTCATACAACGAATTGTTGATGCCATAAAGATCGAGCGGATCGATCCCCTCCAAGTAAACTACTTTTTCTATCATACGCAATGCGCCAATGTTCATTCCGGATAAACGAATTTACAAATGTACAATAAATTCTAAATCCGGGATGATACGGATTTCTTTTTGTGTGCCGTGCATGATTGATCAACTTGGTGGTGCAAGTCCACTACGGAGGTAGATAGCGACCAACCGTTAGCCGCAGGCAATGGTGTTCATCGTGAGGTGGAATCAGAAAGAAGCCGTGGGCAAAATCCCGG
>JAVBSH010000119.1:0-38763 GCA_031547085.1 Bacteroidales bacterium | reverse complement strand
GCCAAATTTCACCAGGCGATTATCGATTTTTTTGAGAAACTGAATCAAAATTATCAATCCGAATTGGAATCGTTGTTATCGCTAAATTTTCAATTATGGAAAAAAGAGGATGCACAAAACTTGGCGGCGTGAAGTATAATCAACCTTGATCTTTCTAAAACCATGACCATTCGTCAAATCACCTTAAAAATACATCAACAATTAGCCGGTCAATATCCTGAAACGGAAATTGAAAGCTTCGTTCGTATCCTTTTCAGGCATTACCTTGATATGACCCCGACACAAGTACATTTGTCGAAAGATAGCGAACTGCTTTCCGGAACTGAAATGCAAATCCGGACAGCTATCGACGAACTCAAAAAGTACCGTCCGATCCAATACATCCTTGGTGAAACGGAGTTTTACGGACTAAAATTTGGGGTAACCCCTGATGTATTGATCCCCCGTCCCGAAACGGAAGAATTAGTGGATTGGATGGTGCAGGAATACAACAAGAGCAGTGATTTGACAATTGTTGATATTGGTACCGGTAGTGGTTGTATTGCAGTATCATTGGCAGCCAACCTTCGCAATGCCAAGGTTTGGGCGGTAGATATTTCCGAAGCGGCACTGAATATTGCCAGAAAAAACGCATTGGAAAACAACGTGGAGGTAAAATTCCTTTTGGAAAATATCTTGACAGGTAATGCGGGTTTTAAACCCGGTTCGCTGGATGTGATTGTCAGTAATCCTCCATACATAAAGCCGTCGGAACAGCAACAAATGCTACCCAATGTACTGGAATATGAACCGCACTGCGCTTTGTTCGTACCCGGCGATGATCCTTTGATCTTCTACAAACATATTGCTGCATTTGGGACAAAATACCTGAAAGATCAAGGCAGGATGTTTTTTGAAATCAATGAAGCATTTCCCGAAGAAGTGGCTGACATATTGAAACAACAAGGATATTCGAATATTATCCCACGCAGGGATATCAACGGCAAATGGCGGATGGTTTCTGCGCAGAAAAGATAAAAACACGATAGAACACACTGATTTTATGTATATTATAAAATTTACCACTTGGTAAGTTACCACTTGGTAAGTTTTATAATTTTATTTATCTTTGTCCGGTAAAATCATTCTTTGAAAAATTATGGATACAGGAAATCCTTTCTATTTCGGCAGATTGGTGGACGGTAATTCGTTTACCGACAGGGAAAATGACACAAAGCGGTTGGTGACTAATTTCAAAAACGGGTTAAATACCATATTGATGTCGCCCCGTCGTTGGGGAAAATCGTCGTTGGTACAGAAAGCCGGCGAAATTGCAACCACCCAGCATATAAAAGTTGCCTTTATGGATGTTTTTTCGTTACGGAACGAATACGATTTTTATACGGCATATACTACGGCAGTTCTTGCAGCCACCTCGTCACAGTGGGATGAATGGTTGAAAATCCTAAAAAGATTCCTTCGGCAAATCACGCCAAAAATCACCATTGGGGTTGATCCCCAGAACGAATTTTCGATTGGATTCGATTGGAACGAATTGCAAAAGAACGTCAACGAAATACTGGATTTGCCCGAAAAAATAGCTAAGGAAAGGAAATGCAGAGTGGTAGTGTGCATCGATGAATTCCAGAATATAGCCGGATTCAATGATTCGCTTGCTTTCCAAAAGCAATTGCGAAGTGCGTGGCAAAAGCACCGGGATGCATGTTATTGCCTATATGGCAGCAAATTCCATATGATGCAGGAATTATTCGAACGACAGTCAATGCCTTTTTACCGTTTCGGCGACTTGATACACATGGATAAGATCTCAGAGAAAGACTGGGCGGTTTTCATTAAAAAACAATTCAAAAAGACGGGGAAAAATATTGATGGCAGGTATGTAACGCAAATTATCAGTGTTACGGACAGGCATTCATATTATGTGCAGCAATTGTCGCACTTAGTGTGGGAAAAGACAGGAAAGTCGGTTCATACCGGCATATTCAATGAAGCATTGGATGATATGATCGTGCAAAATGCCATGCTCTACCAGCGTGATACAGAAGATATGCCTGCAACACGGCTAAACCTGTTGAAAGCAGTAGCACTGGGCGAACGGAAAAATCTGAGCAGCGCCGAAACCATCAACAAATATCGGTTGGGGACATCTGCAAATGTGGTTAAAGCAAAAAAATACCTGTTAAATCAGGAAATCATTGATATCAAGAACCGGGAAGTAACCTTTATCGACCCCGTTTATGAATTGTGGTTCAAAAGAGAAATTTTGGGAATAAAGAAACTTGGCCTGAAAGAATAAAAATATTTTCTTAAAAATAGTACCTTGTTATACACAGAACCGTTTTTTTGTATATTTTTGTGCGTTGAAATCTGGTTAATTGGTTTGATAACAAGACCTATCAAGATTTCTGCTGCCCGGTCAGGCGGGTTAAAATTTGATAGGTCTCAGGATTTGTAACCAAAGGCCATACTCCGCGTCAAACACATAAAAGAATCAGATGACATATATCAGGAATTTTTTTTGGTTCTGTTCCGGGATGACCCGGAGCCTTTTGAAACGTTGCCCTACCGATGCCAGCAAATATACCGGTATTGGGGCAACCGTATTTTTCACCGGACTGTTGGCTTCCATATCAGCAGGTTATGCACTGTTCACCATTTTCGATTCAGCCTGGCGTGCTATCTTCTTCGGCTTTTTGTGGGGTTGCATGATTTTCAACTTAGACAGGTTCATCGTGTCGAGTATGAAGAAACGTGACAACTTCTGGCGCGAATTCAAAATAGCTATTCCGCGGTTAATATTGGCCATCCTCATTGCGTTGGTTATTTCTAAACCGCTTGAATTGAAGATTTTTGAAAAGGAAATCAACCGTCAGATTGACGTGAAGAAAAATGAAGAAGTCGTAAAATCGAAAACAGCTATAAGTGAAGGATTTCCCGAAATCGCCGAATTCGAGAGTAAGATTCAGATGTTGAAAGACGAGATTACCGAAAAAGAAACATTCCGCAACCAACGGCAACAGGAGTATGATGACGAACGTTTCGGCGAAAAAACACGCGGCACAACAGGTATACCGGGCATCGGGACGAATGCAAAGAAACGCGAAGTGCAACTAGGCGCTGCCGAAGAAGACCTGAAAACAACCATAGTCCGCAATCTGGAAAAGATTGATGAGTACGAAAAGGAAATATCGGTGCTAACCGAGGCTAAAAGCCGGGAGTTTAACATCCAGAAAGTGACCATTGACAAGTATGATGGCCTTGCCGCACGCATGGAAGCGCTTAGCCAATTGGCCAAAGAAAGCAATGCCATCTGGTTAGCCAATATTTTCATCATTTTGCTGTTTATCGCCATCGAAACAGCGCCTATTTTTGTAAAACTGATTTCAGAAAGAGGCCCATATGACAATCTGCTCGAAGTACACGAACATCATTTCAAAAATTACGAAACTGAGCAAATCACAAAATCAGACTTCCGTATGAATGAACGAATTAAATCACTCACAAGGTTGGAATCCGAAAATGTGCAAAAAGTGGATTTGAATTGAATATTCAATTACAAAAGTCGATCATTATTGGTTTTGTTTCACCATTTCGTACATCAGAACGGCAGCGGCAGCCGATACATTGAGGGATGCAATATTTCCCTTCACAGGAATTTTTACAATAATGTCGGCCATCCGCAGGAATTCGGGTGCAATACCCGTATCCTCGGCGCCTAACAGTAGTGCCGCCGGTCCGGTGAGGTCGGCTTGGTGGTAGATATCACTGGCTTTTTCCGTAGCAGCAATTATTTTCAACCCGCTGTTTTTCAGGAATAGGAGGGTGGCCTTCAAATTATCCGTCCGGCAAACAGCAATGTGATTCAATGCCCCGGCCGATGTTTTTACGGCATCGGCGCTGATCATGGCCGAACCTTTGGAAGGCAGGAGGATGGCATGCGCACCCGCACATTCAGCCGAACGTGCAATGGCGCCAATATTCCGGGTATCGGTCACTCCTTCGCAAATGATAATAAACGGATCTTCTCCCTTTTCGAACAAGTCCGGAACTAAGTTTTCAATGCGTGCATATTCCACCGGTGATACAAAGGCAATCACTCCCTGATGGTTCTTGCGGGTAACGCGGTTGAGCTTTTCTACAGGCACGGTCTGCGACGGAATATCATGACGATGCATCATGATCAGTAATTCCTTATACATATCGCCTTCAAGACCTTTTCGCAAAAGCACTTTACTGATTTCACGCCCTGCATCTATTGCTTCCATCACCGGGTGCAGCCCGAAGATCATCTGTTGAGGTTGTGTGTCGGTCATTCCAAATCATTAAAACTAAATACTTTCCCTTTCCGCCAACTGTCGACAGCCTGCCGCCAGTAAGTCGATTGCGGATCGCCGCGGCGCAAAACATAATGGTCGTCACAGTATGGTGAAGGTTTCTTGTCGAAAACGAAAGTTACCGGATTGGCTTGTTGCTTGCGCGTATATTCCCAGGTTTCCAAATTTGAACTTTTACTGATGTTATTCGGTAACCCGTAAATCAGATAAATCATTCCGCGGTCAGTTTTCCAACCTTCCTTGTAATCTGTGAAAAATTGGTTGGCATATGACATACGGGTATAAAACACCCGTATCAGCATCCGGGCCTTGTCGGTACTTCCGGTAGCTGCCAGCCAAAAATTATCCATCATTTTCTTGGGAACTTTTTCTTCGCCTAATTTCTGGTATTCGGTGTTGGTGGTAAGATATTGTACTGTCTGTACCAACTGTGCCGTACGGTTTTCGCTTGGAAACGACGGGCCGAAGTTCAGCAGCAGTAAGCCATCTTGTTTGGTGGTGTCTGTCTGTATCAAATATATCCCCTCGTACCCGAACACAAAATTGGTATTGGGACTGTATGTCTGCACCCAGATGCTGTCGGCTTTAAACACCAATTCCTTAGCCGATGTTGGCGCCAATGGTGAAGTAGCAACGGGTTGCGGCTTACTCATATATTTGATGAATAGCTTATCGACAGCTTTACGTTGGTAAGCGATACGAAAAATATCATTTTCACTGACCGTATTTTCGAGCTTGGGACTGCCGTTTAATGCTGTAACTTTGAAGTTTTGCGCCGAATAGATATCCGTTTTGTTAATGGTAAGGAATTGCCTGATGGTGTTGCGCCGCAGCAAGTCGGTAGTTTGTACCAGTAACAGGTAATGCCGCCCCTGTTCGGCCGGAATCATGATTGGGAAAACGACAATTTTCTGTTGTTTCTTGATTTCTATAGAGTTGATAAAAGTGGAACTGTCACTCACTTCCTTGTTGTTTTCAATTTCCGTGCAATCGAACAACTGGTAGTGAATCCTGACATCCGATTTTGGAACGCCTTCCTGATTAGCCTCGGTTACAAGCAATTCATTAGTATTGAGCATGACGTACAATTGCGATTCGACATCCGAGATATGGAAAATCCCAAGTTTCGGATGCAACGACGATGAAGCCGGATTATATAATACCGGCTTGTTGATTTTGGACACCTGATTCTTGCTTGATGTACCGCAATCCACCAAAAACAACACTACAATGCAAACCAACGATATATGACACAACCTTTGCATGGTTTTCTTTGATTTTTATTCCCAGGCCGTTCGGATAACCATACAAAAGTATACATTTTTTGACATATACTCAAAAGGAATTGTTTTTCAAAATTCAAGAGTAAATTTTGAAAAACAATTCCTTTTGAGTACAAAATCGGTTATTGATTTTTCATATTTACTATCAATCGATTACCCGAAGGCAGCATCCGGAAAGTATTTCCTGTTTTTTCAAAACTTCCTTCCCTGCAAGTAATGCTATATTCAAAACCATTCAATATACCTTTGATTTGCTGTTTTTCGATAGAAGTGAAAGGCAATTCCTTGCCGGGAGCCGCATCAAGTTCCAGTGTCCATGAAAATCCTTTTTTTGCCTTGCAAGTTACTTCCATACGGTCTTCATAAAAAACCATGGTAAACAGTTCTCCTGCATCAGTTTTACATTCTACTTGTAATATATCCATTGAAAGATTCGTAACAACCGGATCCTTCATCATCAATTCGGTAACTTGGCCGTCACTGGTTAATTTCTTGAAACGTAACCCGGCCAAGTTTTCGGCTGTACTCCACAAAAATCCGTCGACAATGGGTAAAGTGCTATAAACGCACTGGTTGGAAGTACCAGCCTTGGTAAGGTAATCAGATTCAAGCCGTTCATCGAAAATATGAATATCCCTGAACCGGAAGGATTTATCTTTCCAAAGCAAATTAACGCGATAATACCGGCTGTTGAACCACACTGTTTTATGGCCTTCGCCACGAACATCGCTCAAAGCTGAAAGGGCTGTCGGTGGTGTCACCGGGAACTGTTCGCGGAACCATTTACCGGATGTTTCCAGCGTTTCCACACGAATTTTGCCTTGTTGCTTCAATGAATCAAGTAAAGGTATTTGTATTTCCAGACCTTTTTTCATGCTGTTCCATGTAAATGAATTTTCCTGACCGGCCTGTACGTAATTAAAGGTAAGACTAGGATCGTCGAACATTGACCGGAAGAACCATTCTACCCACTTGCGGTCACCGCCTCCTTTACGATATACCGGTTCCAGTGAGATCACACCCTGTATACGGCCACCTAATCCTGTATCGTATTGGTAAATAGGATCGCTACCCAACATACGGAAAATAGGTACAGGTATTTGTGCTGCTTCGTTCTGTGCGGGCATGTAGGCATTTTTCCGGCTTGGATAGTATGCCTGGTTCCAGTACCCGCCCCAAAGCGTATAACCGTCGGTACCAAGCTGGTCTTTACAATTACACGATGCTGTGATGTGATACTTGTCTGACATGTAAGCCAATGAGTGTTCGTCGATGAACCATGAACCCACCGAAGCCGGATATTTCCCGAATATGGATTTAAATTTCTCCATATACACGTCTACTAATTTTTCGCGTTCCGCAGGAGTGTAACCCGTAGCAAATCCCACATCAGCGTGCCAATCCCACGGAAAACGTCCACGCCATTTCATCCCGGCAGCTTCCACATGCGGTTGTGTGATTTCCCACCATGCGCCTACTTCGGAACCGGTGTAAAGTTGATTTTTCAATAACTCCTGATAACGCGGATTAATCAAAGCGTCGTACTGCAACAGGAAAGTTCCCGGAAGCTTGTATTCATTCAATTGTTTTACCTGTTGTACAACAGTTTCATACAGAACATCCTCGGTAATGGCTGCATCACGGGGTTCCAACTGACGAATAAAATTAATGATGTTAACAATCCGGGGCGGATCGGGAGTTACTTCTTTCTTTGAAGCCTGGCCACCGCCACAACCGGAACACAATAAAACAATAACCAACAGAATAGATGTAAAATAACGGTACATAAAAGTATAATTATTAAATGAATGCAAATCGATGAACAAGCCACGCAAATATGTCGACTATGGTTAACTTTGCAAAGTTAGAAATCTATTTGTACGAACCGGAAAACAATGTTAAGAAATTGTTACCCGTATGTTAATTATTGATGAAAACTTTTCAAAAAATATCCTTGCATTTATAAAAACGTTGCAGGTATAATCAACTTTGAGAACTTCCCAAATATTTTAGCCTGATTTTAATGGTGAAATATCAACATCATTCTCACCAAAAATACGGTTTCAAAATAATAACAAAATTTGGTGAAAACCCAATGAACACATTTGTTGATATAAATTCTCAAAATGCTACCAATCAATAGAATGTGTTTAGTTAATGATGTTAACAATTTGTCAATAGGATTTTAAAATCGAAATATTCAAAAAATACGATGATACTTTTCAACCGAATTAACAGCTTATCATTATTATCATATTTTTATTTTAAAAAGTAAATAAATTTATTGATGAATAACAATCTGTTCAAATCTTTGTGTTCTTACTGTTAAGACTCTTTTCCTTCTGTTATTGATTGCTTGTTAAAGACTAATTTTTACTTTGTTGCTCTACAGTTTGTGTCAACGATTTTACTACTTCGAATGTTACATCGGTTCCCGCAAAGGATTTGTAGATGGACTGCACTGTATAAACAGGTCCCCAGGGAATGCCCCACCAACCGAAAATAGTACTGATCAACAGGAATGGCCAGCCATGTTTCACCGGCGATTCATTCGATTTCAGGAAATAAACGGCACTGGGACGTTTGAAAGTCATTACCACAATAGATATGCAGTAAGTATAAAGTACAAACCTGCCTCCCTTGTCGACTTCCTTTACCATGTCGATGCTCGACATGTTTTTTACTCCCTTTATCTCCATTTTTATTGTTTCAATTATTTTACATGATTTTATACGTGTACAAAGTATAAATGTTACAATACCTTATTTTGATTTTTACATATAGGACATACCCGAAAAACTTGTATTTTTGTAGTGATTTTATTTCTTTTTACAATGGATCATCACGAGTTAACAAAACGGATAGAAGAGTTACGGCAGACTAAAAATGCTGTAATTCTGGCGCATTACTATCAGGAACCTGAAATACAGGATATAGCCGATTTTGTTGGCGATAGTCTTGCTTTAGCCCAAAAAGCGGTGAATACTTCTGCGGATATCATTGTTTTGGCCGGAGTGCATTTTATGGCCGAAACAGCCAAAATACTCAATCCCTCCAAAAAAGTGCTGATTCCCGATCCCGAAGCAGGTTGTTCACTTGCCGATTCCTGTCCTGCTGATAAGTTTGAAGCGTTTGTCAAGGCGCATCCCGGGTACACCGTTATTTCTTATGTCAACACTACAGTTGCCGTCAAGGCGCTTACCGATATCGTTTGTACCTCATCCAATGCCGTGCAGATTGTGGAATCGCTTCCGGAGGATGAAAAAATAATCTTCGGTCCCGACCGTAACCTTGGTAATTATATCAAAAGCCTGACACGCCGTAACATGCTCATTTGGGATGGTGCATGCCATGTACATGAAGAGTTTTCGCTTGAGAGGATTCTTGAATTGAAAAAGGAGCATCCGGATGCCAAAATCCTGGCGCATCCCGAATGTCCGAAACCAATACTGATTGTAGCCGACCACATTGGTTCCACTGCAGCATTGTTGCAATTTTCCAAAACCGATCCGGCTAACGAATATATTGTGGCTACCGAATCGGGTATCCTTCACCAGATGCAGAAAGCAAGCCCGGATAAATTATTTATTCCCGCACCGCCCAAAGATTCCACATGTGCCTGTAATGATTGCCGTTACATGAAATTAGTGACGCTTCAAAAAATATATGATTGTCTTCGTGATGAAAGCAATGAAATTGTTCTTGATCAGGATTTGATGTTGAAAGCGGAAAAACCAATCCGCCGCATGCTTGATATTTCAAGTAAATTGGGATTAATTTAGTGTGTATGTAGAACAATATTATTATCTTAGCAGTTTATTTCGATAACAGATTTTCGACAAGTATTTTCCGGATGAATAAATGTTTAATAAATATTGCATTTTGCTTTTTCACTTGTTTTGTGTTTTTGAATCATTCTTATTCGCAAACCAATAAAACCGATCCCAACGGATACAACACCATTTATTATCCTAACGGAAAAGTGGCCAGTGAAGGGTTGATGCGGAACGGAAAACCCGATGGATATTGGAAAACGTATTATATAACGGGAACAATTAAATCGGAAGGTAACCGGCGTAATTCATTATTGGACAGTACTTGGGTGTTTTACACCGAAACTGCTGATACACTTGAAATCATTCATTACCAATTGGGTAAAAAAAGCGGATATACATACAATTACGGGACTATTACCGAAAAAAATAATGTTAGTAAACATTACCTGAAATCGAAAGAACTGTATTTGGACGATAAAAAGGAAGGACCATCATATTATTATTACCCGAGCGGAAAAATTCAATTGGTTATTAATCATAAGAATGGGAAGAAACAGGGAATAGCTAAGGAACTCGATGAAAATGGTACTGTCATCACCATGTATGAGTACCACAACGATTATATGATTTCCCGGGAATTTATCAACCGTATAAACGATAAGGAGCAAAAGGCAGGGGCTTGGAAATCCTTTTACGATGATGGTACGGTCAAACAGGAAGATATTTACAAAAATGGTTTATTAGATGGCACCACTAAGATGTTTTCGCCAAAAGGTAACGTGATCAATGAACGTAGTTACCGTGAAGGGAAAATTATTGAAGAGGGCATTCAGTTGAAAGTAGAACCTATAGATTTGATTACTTATTACGATGACGGGGTAACTATTAAAAGCAAAGAACTTTATCTTGATTCCATACCTATTGGAGAACATATTTTTTACAATAAGGAGGGGAAACCTGAAAAATCGATTAGGTATAGCCGACAAGGAACAGGTAACCGCACTGCCGAAGGTCCTGTGGATGAAAATGAAAAGCGGACAGGCGAATGGAAAAATTATTTTGAAACCGGTGAATTGCGTTCGAGCGGTAAATTTATCAATGACAGGCAGAATGGTGAATGGAAATATTTCTTGCAGAATGGTAAGATAGAACAAATTGGTAATTTTAATAATGGCGTGATGGAAGGTGAATGGAAATGGTATTTTCCATCTGGAAAACTGTTGCGCGAAGAAATTTATGTAAAAGGAAAGCCTAATGGCACTTGCACACAATATTCTGACAGCGCTACCATTGTTGCCAAAGGTGAATATATTGAAGGCGGACGCGAAGGACCTTGGATCGAAAATGTAGGTGATTCCCGTGAGGAAGGTAGTTATATCATGGGTTTAAAGAACGGTATGTGGAAGACCTATTATAATGACGGACAACTTCATCATGCAGGTAATTTTGTCCAGGGCAGCCCCGATGGCCGTCATGTGTTCTATTATCCGAATGGGATTCTAAAGGAAGAACAATATTATGTGATGGGACGCCGTGACAAGAACTGGAAAAAATATTACGAAAACGGTTCGTTGTTCCTGACGATTACTTACCGGAATGATGATGAAATCCGGATCAATGGGATTCGCATTGAGGATATAAGACGATAATATATCCGTTGCTATTCTTGGTGTAAGGATATACAAGTGGTAATTTATTGACTATATTTGTCAATCTAAAAGAATTGGATGCGCGAAGTCGTTTTTGTACAGAAAAATCAGGATAAATGGGTACAGTTTGAGAAAAACCCGCCGGCCGATGCCGACGAAATGGCTGCCACATTTATTGCACTAACTGATGACTTGTCGTATGCCCGTACTTTTTACCCGAATTCAAACACTGAACATTACCTGAACCAATTAGCGGGGAAATATTACCTGGATATATATAAAAACAAGAAACAATCGTACCGCAGGTTTGTCAGTTTTTGGAAAGCCGAGTTGCCGCAGATGTTCTATAGTGCACACAAGCAATTGTTATGTTCATTTGTCATTTTTGCAACTGCCATGATCATCGGGATGTTTTCGTCTGCACACGATCAGGATTTTGTTCGATTGATTCTTGGTGATTCGTATGTGAACATGACTATTGAGAACATCGAGAAAGGCGATCCAATGGCTGTATATAAAGGCGGAAGTAGCGATTATATGTTCATCCGTATCATGATCAATAACATCAGGGTTTCTTTTTTAGCCTTTGTGGCGGGGATTTTCCTATCCATTGGTACGGTTGGCGTGTTGTTTTACAATGGTGTTATGGTGGGGGCTTTCCAGTATTTCTTTTTTCAGTATGGAGTACTGAAAGCGTCGCTCCTTTCGGTGTGGCTCCATGGAACGTTGGAGATCTCAGCCATCGTTATTGCCGGTTGTGCCGGATTGGTTCTTGGTGGCAGTATCCTGTTTCCCGGTACTTATTCACGTAAGGAATCGTTTTGGATGGGTGTACGCCACGGGGTGAAAATCGTTGCCGGGTTGGTGCCGGTATTTATCATGGCAGCTTTCATTGAATCGTATCTTACCCGTCATACCGAAATGCCTACGTGGCTCAGTTTGCTGATCATCGGAAGTTCATCCGCTTTCATTATTTTTTATTTTGTCATCTATCCGATTTACTTAGATCGAAAGAACAATTCAACGATTCAACAATTTCATAATTCAATTCCATGGTTCGTAAAAAGATAGAACTCCGCGAAGAACGTGATTTTGGCCAGAAATTCAATGCCGTATTCACTTTCGTTCAGTCCAATTTTAAACCTTTTATCAAGGTAATTGCCCTTACCGTAGGACCTTTGGCGCTCATCGGAGGTTTCTTTTTCGGTTTGTTTTTTTCGAAAATGTTCGCTTTTGTAGGTGTGCCTTCCGGTGCGGGTACTCCGGATTACGCGAAATGGATTGGCGAAATTATGATCTCCTATTTTTTCCTTATGTTGGCAGCGTTGTGGATGATGATCTCTGTGTATGCTTTCATGGCCGAATATGACCGGGGCAACGAAAATATAACGATTGAAGCAGTATGGAAACGCGGAAAAAGCAAAATATGGCCGACCATTGGCTTTGTTTTTTTAACAATTCTGGTGATGGCCATTTTTGCTGTGGTTAATTTTACTTTCCCTGGGAGCGGTCCATTGAGTATCATATTCAAAATGGTTTTGTTTTATGCAGTAATATTTTATATGGCTGTTACTTTTTCATTGGTTATTCCTATCATGATTATTGAAGATGAAGGCCTGTTTGAAAGTATTGGGCGTAGTTTTACATTGATCAGGGGGAAATGGTGGTCTACTTGCGGGATCATGATCGTAATGGGTATTATAGCCAATTTTGCTACCATGATTTTTGCCATTCCTTTTTATGCTGTATTCATCGTCTCGATGATTATGCAGGTGAGCGCTGGTGAAGTCCTTACTACGATCGGTTCCTGTTTCCTTTTTTTAGGCTCAATCCTGATGATGACACTTCCTACGCTGGCCATCGGTTTTCAGTATTTCAACCTGGTGGAACGCAAGGAAGGAACCGGTTTGCTGAAAAAGATCGATCAGTTGGGTAAACCCGTTAATACCACTAATGAAGGAGAGTATTGAAATAAAGACTACACCTTTTCCTTCAATTGGTTGGTGCGTGTTTGCAATACATGCTATAGGATTTATGTCACACGGTACAAACATGCGTCGACATTTACCCATACCAAAGGGCATGATTTTGCTCAAACAGTTAGTAATATTATTGTTCCTTATTGTTTGCAACACAATGGTTGCACAGGATACAACTTCTCCGGTTGAGGATAATATGCTCCATGAACTGATACAAAAAATTCCTGTAAAATCCGTAACAATTCATTATAATGCTCCTCCGGATACTTCGCAGGTGACGCTTCGCCTGCCTTCTGCGTCGGTTTTGAATAAATTCCGTAAAGATTCGGATTTTAATTATAGTCAGGATACTGAATACGGCAAGACGATTTGGGATATGATCCGGTATTATTTCAATAAGTTTTATAGGCAATTATATGATATTGACGGGTCGGGCAAATTGTTGCGGTGGCTGTGGATCGCTTTACTGGTAGGTGTTGCAGTGTTCGGATTAACCAAAATGCTTGGTGTGGATGTTTCCGGTATTTTTTTTAAGAAACCGGAACCGATTATTGATCTATCGGATACTGTGATCGACGAAAATGTGGCTAAGGATAAGTTGAGCGCCATGCTTGAAAAGGCTTTGGCAGAGAAACAATATCGGCTGGCAGTGCGTCTTACCTACCTTATTGTGCTCAGGCGTTTGTCGGATACCGGGCAAATACATTGGCAGACCGATAAGACCAACCGTTCGTACCTGAACGAAATCCATGACCAGTCGTTGCGGCAGTCTTTTGCCAATCTTACCCGCTCGTACGAATATGTCTGGTACGGCGATTTCGATATCAATGCCGGTCATTACCGTGATATCGAAAATGATTTCAATGAACTAAACCGTCGCCTGCGATGACAAAAACGGAAATCAAGTATCTGGTAGTCCTTTGCGTGTTGTTCGTGGGTTTGGTATTCTTTGAGATATATCGCCCGAAGCCTATTGACTGGTCGCAAACCCTTTCGAATAAAGATAAAATTCCTTACGGGACGTATGTTCTTTATTCAATGATGGATAGCTTGTTTCCCGGCCAGGAAATCGTTGCGTCTCGTATGCCTGCCTATAACTATTTCAAAAACGACACTACCTTGAAAGCGCATTACATATCTGTTTCCGAATATATCAAATATGACCGGAATGACATCAAGGCTCTGTTGGCTTTTGCTGCGGCGGGTAATTCGGTATTCATCTCCGCACAGTTCATGTCTGCACATACATTGTTAGACACGCTGCATATTCGAGCAAAGGATACACTGATGCTTTCTTTGCATGATTCGTTGAAAGTGACCACTTCATTCACTAATCCACAACTCGTTGATCAACAATACTTTCTCCGAAAGAAATTACAAAATGCTTTTTTCTTCGAGTTCGATTCGTTGGCTAAGAATATCATCGTGTTGGGGCAGAATAATTTTGGCAGTCCCGACTTTATCCGGGCCGGTTTTGGTGAAGGCTCCTTTTACCTGCATTTGCTACCGTTGGCTTTCTCAAACTATTATGTGCTGAACGATACCACTTCCGATTATGCTTTTAAAGCCTTGTCGTATCTTTCGCCCGACCGTATCGTAATTTGGGATGAATATACTAAACAGGGACGTATTGGTGAAGCCAGCATCTTGCGTGTGGTGATGGATAAAACCGCTTTACGCTGGGCATATTATATTGCTGTTTTCGGGATATTGTTGTTCGTGCTGATTGAAGGTAAACGCCGCCAAAGGATCATCCCTATCTTAAAACCATTGCAAAACACTACACTTGAGTTTGTGAATATAGTAAGCCGCCTGTATTTTCAAAAACAGGATCATAAAAGTATTGCCCGAAAGAAAATCATTTTTTTCCTGGAACACCTCCGCACTCAATATCATCTGCCAACCAATCAACTCGACGAGGAATTTGCAGAAATACTCAGTCATAAGTCGTGTTATCCGTTGGGGAAAACAAAATACTTAGTTTGGAAAATCCGCCAGGTGGAAACTGCTGCTGGCATGCCTGCCGAAGATTTGATTAAATTGAGTGATGAAATAGAAGATTTTTTAGAAGAGACTTAAAATGAATGATATGTTCGAATCCCGTATTGACTTTTCGCAATTGAACGAAAAGATACAAACCGTTAAAAATGCTATTGGCAGTTTGATTGTAGGCCAGCATCAGATGGTCGATTTGTTGTTGGTAGCTGTGTTATCCGAAGGCCATGTGCTTATAGAGGGAGTTCCCGGCGTTGCCAAGACATTAACTGCCAAACTGCTGGCACACACTATTGATGCCAGGTTCAGCCGCGTACAATTTACTCCCGACCTAATGCCTTCGGATGTTACCGGGTCGTCGGTGTATTTGCCTGCCAGTGGAGTGTTTGAATTCCGCCATGGCCCTGTCTTTGCCAACATCATCCTTATCGACGAAATCAACCGTGCTCCGGCCAAAACACAAGCCGCCTTATTCGAAGTAATGGAAGAACGGCAGGTAACATACGACGGTGTTACTTACCCGATGGATTACCCATTTATGGTGGTGGCCACGCAGAATCCTATCGATCAGGAAGGAACGTACCGTTTGCCGGAAGCCCAGTTAGACCGTTTCATGTTCAAGATATTGGTGAATTATCCTGATACGGCACAGGAAGTGGAAATCATGCAACGGCACAACAGCGGGTTGTTTGCCAAAGCGCCTGAACTTCCGAAAGTGCTTGATGCTGCTGTTATTCAAAGTTTGCGGTCGGCTATCCGGGATGTATATGTAAAGCCGGAATTGTTGCATTACATTGCCGAGTTGGTTACTGCCACGCGGGGTAATCCCGCCCTTTATTTAGGTGCATCGCCGCGTGCTTCCGTTGCTTTGCTTAATGGCGCCAAAGCTTGGGCAGCCATGGCCGGTCGCGACTTTATCACCCCTGAGGACATTCAGGAATTGGCTTATCCCGTGTTGCGTCATCGTATCATGCTTGCTCCCGAAAAGGAAATGGAAGGGTTGACTCCTGACGATCTTATCAAACAAGTGTTGCAGAAGATCGATGTTCCGCGGTAGAGAATCGGGATAAGAAATTGCTTTCATGTCTGTATTCGAATATATCCTAATCTTACTGGCAGCAATATGCCTGTCGAACATTATCAACAGGTTTATTCCGGCTATTTCCGTACCTATCATACAAATCGTACTGGGAGTCGGAATTGCTTTTTTGCCGTTAAGCTTCCTGCCCGATTTAGATCCTGCCCTGTTTTTCGTGTTGTTTGTTGCACCGTTGATTTTCTACAACAGTATGGTTGCCGATAAGAAAACGCTGTGGGAGCAACGGAAACCAATCCTTAACCTGGGCATCATTTTGGTATTTGCCACTGTTATTGTGGGGGGATATTTCGTTCACTTCCTGATACCTTCGCTTCCGCTTGTCGCGGCATTTGTGCTGATTGGCGCCTTGGGGCCGACCGATGACCTGGCTGTCGCATCTGTAAGTAAACGGGTTAATGTACCGCCTAAGATGATGCGTATTCTCGAAGGGGAATCCATTATCAACGATGCTTCGGGTATCGTCAGTTTCCAGTTCGCGTTGGCAGCACTGCTTACTGGGTCATTTTCCGTTGTACAGGCAACCGGACGTTTCTTCCTCGTCAGCATTGGCGGACTTGTTATAGGGCTGTTGCTTACGGGACTTAAATATTCACTTGTCCGGTGGATACGTTCCATGGGGATGGAAAATGTTACTCTACATATCCTGCTCGGGATCCTCACTCCGCTTGTCATATACTTGGTTGCCGAAGCATTGGAAGTAAGTGGCATATTGGCTGTATTTGCGGCAGGTATTGTCCATTCATTCAAGCGCGACAGGCTGAATCCCGAAACTGTTAATCTCAACATCGCTTTAGATAGTATCTGGTCAGTGCTGTCGTTTACCCTTGAAGGATTGGTATTCCTGATCTTAGGCACACAGTTACCGAAAATACTGACCACCATCGGTCAAAATGATTATTCCGTCAGTGCTTGGGAAATCGTTGTTTACGTTTTGTTGCTCGTCCTGTTGTTTCTCGTTACACGGTTTATATGGTCGATGACCACTGTCAATAAAAAGACATACGACGATCCGCAACATCCGGTAAGTAAAATGCGGGCAGGCGTTATTTTCAGCCTGTCGGGTGCAAGAGGTGCGGTTACGTTGGCCAGTGTGATGTCTATTCCATTGTTGTTAAGCGACGGCGAAGCCTTTCCCCAACGCGACCTCATTATTTTGCTGGCGAGCGGTGTTATACTTGTATCGTTGGCCATCACTAATTTTATATTGCCTTTGTGTGTCGAAAAGAAGGCCAAAACCGACAGCGCTGCCGAAAATGAGGCTTGCATAGACATCTTGAAAAACGCCATTGCGGAGCTTAAAAGTATGACTACTCCTGAGAATATGGCTGCGACCGCCGTTGTAACGGGTAATTATCATAGCAGGATGGTTGAAGTGCAACGTAAACAAAATAACCGGCCTGTCAACCGCGAAGCCGAACGGCAATTAAGAATCATCGTTTGCGAATGGGAAAAAGAAAATATCACTGCAATGCTTGAGCGTTGCGAAGCGAATGAATACATTGCCGGGCGTTATTTGAATATTCTCGACATGCAGATCGGAAAGCTTTCGCGGAATAGGTTCTATCCATTGAGTACAGTAAAAAGGACCATTATAAGGATCATTCGTCAAAATCGCCGCTATGGAGGAAAAGAAGAAAGCGCGGAGCTACGTGCTCATTTTATTTCGCTCATTGAGACCAATAAACGTTTTGTACTTGAAAAATTAGAGGAATTGGAAAAAACAGAGGATAATCCTGCTATCCGGAAAATGATTACGGATTACGGACTTTCGCTGTCATTACGCCAAAAACGGGGCGGTGGTATGAAAGGAGGTTTGCATCAAGGAGCCGATGCCGACAGTATAGTTGCTGTAGCTTCATACGGATTCCAGGTTGAACGCGACAATATACAGGCGATGTTCGAAGCAGGGCGTATTTCAAGGGAAACTGCCAAAGAAATGCGTCATAACATATCCCTTTTGGAAGTAGAACTGAAAAAGGATAATTTTTAAAATATTTTGCCCAACAGTTCGGCGTAGCATCCTGCTACGTCGCGGTTAAAAGCAAGGCTCCTGCCTTGCGTATGTGGAAAGCGAGAGCTTTCCTTTTAACACAACGGAGTCTCCAGACTCCGTTGAACGCGACTTCGTGATCATATAGGCATAATATCCAATACTCAAATAGTTTTTTATGTGCTTTAAAATAGATTTTTGTATTTATTGGCTAATTTTGTGACATGATCACCAATTACCATACTCATACTGTTTTTTGCGACGGTAATGCCGAAGCCGTTCGCTATGCCGAAGAAGCCGTTAGGCAAGGAATGACCTCATTGGGTTTCTCAGCGCATGCACCTGTTAATTTTCCTACAAATTGGACTATCAATCATGTACGACTCGGCGAATATTACAATGAGATAAACCGTTTGAAACAGGAATATGCCGGGAAACTGGATATATACTGTGGTCTCGAAGCCGATTATTTTCCCGATATTTTCGAAGAAGTACGTGCTTTATATTCCGGTTTTCAGTGGGATTATATCATCGGCTCTATCCATTTCATCGGCGTGCGGCCTAATGGCCGACGTTGGTGTATCGATGGGCCACATGAAGAATTTGTCGGCGGTTGGCGCGAGTTGATGAATTGCGATCCTTTACTGCCAATCAGGCAATATTTTGAAACGACCCGCGAAATGGTGCGGGTGATGAAACCCAACATCATCGGTCACGTGGACAAGATCAAGATACAACACCGCCCGGATTGTATGGTTCCGGATACACATCCTTTTTTCCGTGAGCAGTTAATGGCTACACTTGAAGAGATTGCCGCAACGGATTGCATTGTAGAAGTGAGCACGCGGGGAATACAGAAAGGACAAACCGATGATTATTTTCCGAGTCGTTGGGCGATTACCCAAATGCAAAAGATGGGTATTCCTGTAACCATTAGTTCGGACGCACATTCGCCTGATGCATTGGCTTTCGGATTTAACCAAGCTGAAACAATGCTTCGTGAGGCAGGTTATCGTACCGTTATGTTGCTGAAAGACGGGCAATGGGAAGAACGGCCATTGTAAAATGCAAAGGCCTTGGAACATAGCATTAACTTTTCAACAGCCTTTAATTTTGTCATCATAATCATATCAAAATACTTTATATTTGTTGTTTCAATCAATCATATAAGATACTGTAATCCATGGAAGAAAAGAAAGATAATGCAACAAAGGACGTTCAGAAGGAAAAACTGAAATCGCTCCAGTTGACACTTGATAAGCTGGACAAGGAATTTGGCAAGGGAACTATCATGAAAATGAGTGATAAGGCCGTTGAACAAGTACCTTCCATTCCCACAGGTTCTATTGCGCTCGATGTTGCTTTGGGTATTGGTGGTTTGCCCCGTGGCCGCGTCATTGAGATATTCGGACCGGAATCTTCAGGTAAAACCACGCTGGCGATCCATGCCATTGCCGAAGCGCAAAAATTGGGCGGGATAGCTGCTTTCATCGACGCCGAACATGCTTTTGACCGTTCGTATGCACAAAAGTTGGGCGTAAATATGGACGTATTGTACGTATCGCAACCCGACAATGGTGAGCAGGCGCTTGAGATAGCCGACGCTTTGATCCGCTCCAGCGCCATCGATATATTGGTCATCGACTCGGTGGCCGCTCTTACTCCGAAAGCCGAAATAGAAGGCGACATGGGCGATTCGCGTATGGGATTACAGGCGCGATTAATGTCGCAGGCGCTTCGAAAGTTAACCGGGAATATCAGCAAAACCAATACCTGCTGCATTTTTATCAACCAATTGCGCGAAAAAATCGGTGTAATGTTTGGTAATCCTGAAACAACCACCGGTGGTAACGCGCTTAAATTCTACGCTTCGGTGCGTATTGATATCCGCAAAACAACGGCCATTAAGGATGGCGAGGATGTAAGCGGTAACCGCGTGAAGGTGAAGATTGTGAAAAACAAATTAGCGCCACCATTCCGCCGCGCCGAGTTTGATGTTATTTATGGCGAAGGTATTTCGCGTATCGGAGAAATCATAGATTTGGGTACTACGTTCAACATCATCAAAAAGAGTGGTTCGTGGTTCAGTTATGGCGATACCAAGCTTGGACAAGGGCGCGATGCTGTAAAACAATTATTGGCCGATAATGAAGAACTGGCTGCCGAGTTGGAAGGTAAAATACGTCAGGCGCTTACGATCAATCCCAATGTGGTAGAGGAGTAAGAGTAAGATTTTAGTAGACCTATTGGATTTTCTATTCAAAACCCAATAGGTCTTTTTATTTGCTACTTGCTTATGAAACGCAGAAATGTTCAGCAGTTTATTTTATCTGTAAAAATTTCTTGCTGGTATACGTGATAAAATAAACATCATGATCAATGATCTTAACACCTATACGATAAATCGGACTAAGTTTGATCCGGTAATAATTCTTGAAACTGATTATTTTTTTAATGGCCGGAATTTCTGAAACATTGGAGGCTTGTTCAATAATTTCGATGTAATCTTTTATTTTTTCAAGCATCAATGGATTCATTTCCAAGCTAACCTGGTCGAAAAAACTCCTGTCGAAAAATGTTCTCATTATTCCAATGCTTTTATTATATCCTGCCGTTCGACATATTCACCGGTTTCATCTTCTTCCATTTGTAATGCAAGAATAATTCCTTCAATCTCACTGTCTTCAAAAATTCTTATATCCCTGGTGTTGCGTTGCAATGACTTGATAATGGTCAATAGACTACGTCCGACATTTGTTTGTTCGTTGATAATTACTGTCGCCATGTTTTTAATGATTTAGAATTGATGTTAACTTATCGGCAGTTATTGTGTGGCTTGAACTTGGAATAACAGGCGCTAAGCATACCGATAATTATTTATTTTCCAACACCCAGGCATTGGTACATCCATCAAGGTCTTTAATGCTGATCATATCATTATAAGCCTTGTGTATGTTGTCATATCTACCAGCCGAAACACGGTATAAACCTAATTCCTGAAAATGGAGCACATTCAGTTCAACATCTTTTTTCAGACTCTTTACCAGATTATCAGCATTATATTTTTTCTGGTAACTTCCTACAATAATATAGAATCCTTTAGGAACAGATGATACTGATTCTATTTTATGAGGAATTGGTTCCGGTTCAGCAATTTTGGTTTGTACCGTATCTACAGGTACCACTTCCGGAACTGTGGGAGCGGTAATTACCTGTTGGGGTCTGCTTTTTTCTAAAGCATCTTTAATGATAGGATATAGGAAATATCCACCAACGGCACAAATAACCAATGCTGCTAAAAGGATGATAACTGTTTTGCTATTGCCTGACGAGGGTGCTGCTTTCGGTTTATTAGGTTGTTGTTGAGGTTTTGGACGTACTGGAGGCATACTGGTAATATTTATATTTAAACTAAAATTGATGTGAAAATGAATATTTTATTCTTCAATAAATCTGGGTGATTTGGTATTGATCGCTTTTTTGGGTTTACCTATTTTGAGCGATACCATGATTTCGTGCGAGTTTTTTGCTAAGGAGGCCGTTTTTCCTATCGAATAGTCATACGCATATCCGAGCCTGAAAAAACTGATTTGAAAGCCTGCAAAGCCTGCTACAGCGTTATCGGGACGATAGGATGCACCAATCCAGAATTTGTCAAAAAACATTGCGGTTAGGTTGGCATCCAGAAAATACATTGTTGTGAAAGTTGTGCCGCGTACACCTGCTATCAGCGCTACCGATTCGCCCAAAGGCTGTTTGTAGCGCAAGTAAGCGTAATATTGTTGTGCATCGCGCATGGTAGTTCCTTCGTCGGGTAATTTGAGGAGGTGTGTAGCCGAAGCGCCTAACAAGAACCGTTTCGACGAAATTTCAAAACCAAAATCGACATCAGGTGAAATTTGCGACAATTTTTCGGTTGGGATGGCAGGGTCGATGCCAACATCAGTAATAAAGAAGTTCTTGGTAGGATCGAAGACACGTTGTTCAATTCCGCCCGACAATCCCAACGACATCAACCAATTGTTTCCCAAATTGAAGTGGAAGGCATAGGCAAGTTTGGCATTTACCGTTGTATTACCTATGCCAATTTTGTCGTATGTGGCTGTGAGGCCAACGCCTGAATAGATACGGTCGAAATAATTGTGCAGGTTGACTACGCCGGTTTCGGGTGCATTCTCGAAACCTTCCCATTGTTGGCGCAGCAGGACAAAAATGTCGATGTTATCCGAATTGCCGGTTGCTGCCGGGTTCATATTGATGCGCGACAGCCATTGTTGGGTCAATAACGGATCAGTTTGTGCAAATATGCTATGGGACAGGAACAAGCACAAGCATACACAAAGAATTCTGTTCATGCTGCCTTTTTGATATTGGATGCTATTATTGTTCATTTCTACTGGTTCGTTTTGATAATCCGTATTTCTACGCGCCTGTTTTTCTGGAACTCTGCTTCGGTTGTCGCATCAGGTGCTGCGGGATTATTGAATCCATAACCTTTGACAACGATGTTTGCCTTGTTCACACCTCTAATGATCAACCGTTTTGCTATATACTCGGCACGCTTATCGGATAATTCGGAATTAAACTCCTTGCCGCCACGTGGGTCGGTATATCCGGCAATCTCGAATATTGCATTCGGGTAGCTCTTCATTTGTGCTACTATTTCGTCATACATGGTGCGGAATTCGCGTTGAGGTACAAACTTGTTGAAATCGAAATAGACGGTTGCTATATTGTTGCCTTGTGGTTTGGCTACCGGAGGTTCAGGCAGGGGAATGGAAACAACAGGTTCCGGTTGTGCTATGACGATAGGTTCCGGCTCAGGTTCCGGTTTGGCTTTTTCGGGTCGGGTGGGAGAGGGGAGGTCCATCCTGTTGAAAATATAGATATCGTCGCTATTTTTAATGTTCCTTGATGAAACCATTAAGCCTTTGTGACCATAACTCACCATGTTAAAATCATCTGCGCCGCTGTTGAACGGACGTCCCATATTCATTGGCTCTAATATTTCATTATCAACAAGTGCTGCTGCAAAAATGTCTAATCCGCCAAAGCCTACATGTCCGTTTGATGAGAAGAAAAGTATGCTATCTCCTTCAACAAAAGGAAATTCTTCCCGTTCGGCCGTATTGATTTTGCTCCCGGCATTGATAGGTTCGCTCCACTGAGTATCATTGATCCTGTCGGCATACCAGATGTCTGTTTTACCGTATCCGCCCGGGGCATTAGACACAAAATACAATCGACTGCCGTTCTTGGCTAAAGCCGGATGCGCCATATCATAGTTTGCATTGATAAAAAACGGCTCCGGTTTTTCCCATTTTTTCCGGTTGTAACGGCTTTTATAAATACCACATTTGCCGCTCTTGGGTTCACACATGGTCATGTAAATATGGTTACTTACCGAATCGTAGGTAAATACGCCAGTATTGTAGTATGCCTTCATGAATGCCGTTTCCTTTTTGGGCTTGCTTAGTTCGCTGCCTTCTAACTTGGTGGTGTATATTTCCGTATAACCCATGCCCGTCCGTGGGTCTATCTTTCCTTTATTGGATGCTAGCGAGAAAAATATTTCATTATTGGCACATGGTGATAATCCATATTCACTCCCTTCGGTGTTTATTTTTGATGATCTTAATTTTATACTTGTCTTTGGATCAGAATGTTCTATCGCATATTTACACGATTTGGTGTACAAGTTTATGCCGGGATAATTACTGTCCAGTTTTAGGCATTCGCCAAATGCTTCCAATGCCTCGGTGTAACGCTCCTGTTTTTGCGATGCAAGACCCGAGATACAATAAATTTCGGCGGTTTTGTATCCATGTGTGATTCCCTTTTTGATACATGCACTTGCCTCTTTCGCTTGGTTAAGATAATAATAGCACATTCCGATATGTGCTTCGGCATTGGCTGTTTCTTCTTTGGTTATCTTTTTCTTTTTCAGTAACTTTTCATATTCACCAATCGCAAGAGCATATTCACGGTTATCAAATAATTTTTGCGCTTGTTGTGCAAAGCAATGGGGCAATGTGCCTGCCTTGAGGATGATCAATGTGACGAGTATGATGACACGGTTCATATATGTTTTTTTTGAAGCTGAATTCATTGGGACAGTGTGCTTTATGGTATGAATACTTGGACGGTACCTTTTTTTTCTGTCCCGTCGGCAAACGTAACAATATAGAAATAGACAGCAGGTTGGACATATTGGCCTTTGTATTTTCCATCCCAACCGTCGGGTCCTTCGAAAATGAGTGTTCCGTTACGGTCAAATATCCTTACACGGTTGCCGGGCATAAATTCGTCATTATATCCGTCGCCATTAGGGGTGAAGGCTGTTGGCGTACTGTAATTTTTAACTTCAGCTGTTGTGGTTACCGAGCAAAGGTTTGTATCTTCAACTTTAAAAGTATAAACAGCCGGCGCAAGGTTATCGTAAACTGTTCTGTCCCCTTGTGCAACGCCGTCGAAATAATATGCATACGGTTCGGTTCCTCCCGAAGCATGCAACTTGATCTCACCATCGTTTCGTCGTTCTACATTATGTACCACGGTTGCTGCAAAGTCGAAGGCTTCCGGATTGATCAACGGTGCTTCCGCTTCTGTATAGCAGGCGTCACTTCCGGTAACTTTTATCGTGTAGTCACCCGCTACCAATTCTATCATTTGTGTTGTATTACCCGAAATTGCATCTCCATCCTTATACCATTGATAAGTATAATTCGGTGTTCCGTCAGAAGCGGTTACGGTGATAGAACCATCCGCTTTGTCGTGACATGTAGGCGATTGCAGGTCAGAAACAGTGACTGTTGGTGGATTTGATTTCACCGAAAACGCATCTGCAAACAATTTTCCGGAAAGAGCTTTTCCATAGCTGTTTTTAATTTCTCCCATTTGTATGTCTATATTGGTGGAAGATGCAGCTACATTCCCGTGAACGCTATAATTTACCGTCATTATTTTTTGATCGGTATCCCATTCCGTATTTATAAAAACAAGGAATCCATCGTCCGGGGTAGGATTGAGGAATGTGATAATATCCGTAGTGATTGCATCCATTTTTTGATTAAACTCGATAGGAATACTGAATTTGGTACTGTGACAATCCACCATTAATCCGCTGGTCAATTTCAGGGTAGGAATGATCTCAAGCATATCCACTGTAAGATTGGTCGTAGAGTTGTAGCTTGCCTGCGCATTGCCCGAAGCGCCTACTGCACCTGCAATAATAGAATTAATACCGGTTTCCTGTAAATCCTTGTCAGTAACCTTATAAATCACTTTACAGGTTTTGCTGTCTGTCCATGTCGTGTTTTGTACCGTAAGGGTATTCTGAATATCCAAACTGTTCACCCATGTAACTGTAGGAAACTTTGTCTTATCCATATCACGATCGTAGGTAATGGTCACTTCGAATGATGTGGTAGCTTCCGTAATCATGTTCGTGCTGTATGTTACCCCTGTACATATCGGACTATTCATGCTGATCGAAAACACATTCGCCTTGCTATATGGATCAATCACATTTCCATTGACATTCTGGGCATCTTTTATTTCGACCCCGATGTTACTGATGTCGGTAGTCGTATTTTGGTCGAATTGGTATGTTGCTGTAACTGTTAGTCCGTCAGCCGTCCATGCAAACGAAGGATTTGAAAGCACCCCTACTGGCAATGCCGGGTTAAAGGAAATGGTCGGAGGAATAAGTGTATTCATTTTCGACGAAAACGTGATCGTCAGTACCAATGTAGGTGAAGATTTGTTTAGCGAGATAGGATTAGCTGCCAGGTTGGTTACCCGTGGGCTTCCTTGGTCAATAGTAATCGACATATTGCCACTTGTCTGGACATTTCCTGCTACATCTTTTGCATTCGATACAACAACATTCCCTGTTTCGGAAACTTGTTGGTTACTCACATTATAAATAGCTGTATATATTTTATGTTCACTGTCCCAACTTCCGCTTGCCTGCGTAAATACATTTTTGGTTGTTGCTTCTGTCGGAAATGCGATGGTCGGTGCAGGCGCATCAGCCATCGTTTCATTATAGGTTATTTTGACTGTCAGGGATGTTGTGTTGGACAGGATGGTACTGGGTGTTACCTCGACACTACAACTTGGGGGAAGAAAATCAACAAGGAAACTCCCGGTAACAGGATCGGCCAGTTGTCCGGTTAAACTTTCCCCTCCGGTGAAAGTAACACCAACGGTGGTGCTATTGGTTGCGGTTGCAGTTACCGGATAAGTGATATAATAAATCTTATTGCCGGTACGCCAGCCTTTGGTTGGAGTTCCTAGCGAAGCCGGTATGGGTGATAATGCGACGGCAGGTTCTTTTGTTGCATTCATTTCCGTTCCATAGTCAACCTCTATTGTATAAAACGTTACGCCGGGAACAACGTTTTGGCCGCCATGGCCATTGTTGTAACTGATAGTGCCTTTTACATTGTTCAATTGAATGTTGAACTTACTGCTTCCAGCGCCTACACTACCCACAAGAGCTGCTCCTCCTGAGACAGTTACAAGAATATTATCTTGCGAGTACTGGATAGTTTTATTGATGGTGTATATCGCTTCGTAAGTAAGCTCGTCATCCTTCCAGGCACCACTTGTAAAAGTCAATACTTTATTCGGATCAATCGTTACATTCGGAGTAAAGGTGATTGTTGGCATAACAGCTGTATTCATATAATTTGTATAAATTGCTGTTATTTTAAATGTATTATTGGTCGCAATGTAAGTCTGGTTAATAGTGCCGGGATTGGCAGAGACAGTGGGTATATTCGTCTGGGCTTTGATGTTGGGGCAAAACAGGTAAAGTAAAAAAGCCAGACCTATTGTAATTTTTTTATGCGAATGAAACAATATTAATTTCATGATGGATTGTTTGGACAATTCTTTATTTTTTGATTTAATGGCCGGAAAAAAATATTTATAAAAGGACAAATATAAATGATATTTTTATTTGATATGTTGTGAGCCATAAATTATGAACAATTTTTGATCTGATTTAATCTTTGAATGATGATAATTTTGAACCATTTTATATTTTTTTCGTATTTTAAAATATTGACAATGAAACCGATATTACTTATACGTAAAATATGAAATTTTGATTAACAAATAATCATTTTTTTTTATTCTAAAGTGACAATTTTGCTTGTTTTGTCATACCTTCATTTTGGCATTGAGTATCACAATGATCTTGTAACAATCTTTTGGTATCTTTGTTGCTGTTTTAGTACCAACAGATGGATATTCCCCAATACGATATTATAGTAGTAGGAGCAGGACATGCCGGGTGCGAGGCCGCTTGTGCGGCTGCTAACATGGGAACTTCGGTATTGCTCATCACTTTTGATATGGAAAAGATTGCCCAAATGTCGTGCAACCCTGCTATGGGTGGTATTGCAAAGGGGCAAATTGTACGCGAAATTGATGCACTCGGCGGTCAATCTGGTATTGTTACCGATCGTACTTCTATTCAATTCCGCATGCTCAACCGTTCTAAAGGTCCTGCCATGTGGAGCCCGCGTGCACAATGCGATCGTATGAAATTTTCAGCAGAATGGCGGCAGACAATTGAAAACACGCCAAATCTTGATATTTGGCAGGATGAGGTTACATCATTAATGATTGAAAACGATACGGTTTGTGGTGTGACTACCCGCTTGGGTGTCTCTTTTCGTTCAAAAGCTGTCATTCTTACCAATGGAACTTTCCTCAATGGATTGATGCATGTTGGTCGTGTGCAAACAGAGGGTGGGAGAGTAGCTGAACCTGCTTCCAAAGGTTTGTCCGAGCAGCTTCGAGGTTTGGGCTTCGAAGTTGGCCGGATGAAAACTGGAACACCGGCACGTATTGATGGACGAAGTATTCATTTCGAAAAATTGCAACGACAGGATGGTGATAACGAAATTCAGCATTTTTCGTATTTACCGGATATAAAAAATGTCTTACGGCAACGTCCGTGTTATATTGCTTACACCAATCCTGCTGTTCATCGAATCCTCGAACGTGGTTTTGTCGATTCGCCCATGTACAATGGAACCATACAAAGTATCGGGCCTCGTTATTGCCCAAGTATTGAGGACAAGATTGTTACTTTTGCTGCAAAAGATTCACATCATTTGTTTCTTGAACCTGAGGGAACTGACACCAACGAATATTATATTAATGGATTCTCATCATCGTTGCCTTGGAATATTCAATGGAATGCTTTACGTCATGTCGAAGGCTTGGAAAATATTAAACTTTTTCGTCCCGGATATGCCATAGAATATGACTTTTTCCCACCTACACAACTGTATCATACGTTAGAGACGAAAATAATAAGTAATCTCTATTTTGCCGGACAAATCAATGGAACCACTGGCTACGAAGAAGCTGCTGCACAAGGATTGATGGCTGGTATCAATGCAGTTTTAAAACTTCATGGTCTTGATCCTTTTGTCTTGCAACGCGATCAGGCATATATTGGAGTTTTGATCGATGACCTTGTGACTAAAGGTGTTGATGAGCCTTACCGTATGTTCACTTCCCGTGCTGAATATCGTATTCTTTTGCGTCAGGATGATGCCGATGTACGATTGACTCCATTATCTTTTCAAATCGGTTTGGCAACAGAACAGCGGATGAATTTGTTGCAGGAGAAGATAAAGTTACGTGACTCCATTATTGATTTTATCCAAAAGTATAGTATCTCACCTGATACTATAAATGATTATTTGGAGCAAATGGGAACGACAATCATTCAACAGAAGTTGAAATTGTGTGACTTGGTGATGCGGCCACAATTATCTTTGCATGGTTTGGTTTCGCAGATTCCTGAATTAGAGTCTTTAATCGGAAGTATTCCTAACCGCACGGACGAAATAGTTGAAGCAGCCGAGATCGCAATTAAATATTCAGGATATATTGAGCGTGAGCGATCGAATGCACAAAAATTGGGACGATTAGAACATATTACTATTCCTAATGGTTTTGATTTTAGAAAAATCAGTTCATTATCAATGGAAGCCCGTATTAAATTGTCGAGAATAAAGCCACAGACAATTGGTCAAGCTTCCAGAATACCGGGAGTTTCGCCTGCTGATATTAATGTTCTTTTAGTACATTTTGGAAGATAGATGTTCCACGTGGAACAATTCTATATGAAAATTTGCTAGAATTTTGAATTGTGATTTTTTGTTTTACTGTTCCACGTGGAACAATTTAGAATACTCCTCTCATGCAATTAATCAAAGCCAATATAGTAGACGTCATTCAGAAGAAAATATATCCGGCTTGTATTTTCTTCGATACTCATATTCGTAAAATTGAACCTTTATCAGAAGTTCTCGATGGATATGTCCTTCCGGGCTTGGTCGATGCACATGTTCATATAGAAAGTTCCATGTTGCCACCATCTGAGTTTGCTCGGTTGGCTGTTCCACATGGAACTTTGGCGGTAGTATCCGATCCACACGAAATCGCTAACGTATTAGGTCTTGATGGAATCAATTTTATGATTGACAATGCCATGAAGGTTCCTTTCCGGTTTGTATTCGGCGCTCCTTCATGTGTTCCTGCTACACCATTCGAAACGGCAGGTGCAACTATAACGGCTGACGACATTGATGAATTATTTCGCACCGGAAAAGTTAGCTATCTTTCCGAAATGATGAATTTTCCCGGAGTGATACATCAAGATACTGATGTATTGGCGAAAATAATGGTTGCCCGTCAATACGGTAAACTCATCGATGGTCATGCTCCCGGACTCACGGGCAAAGCGCTTAAGGAATATATACAGGCTGGAATTACTACCGATCACGAATGCAGTACGCTTGACGAAGCAAAAGAGAAAATCGCTTTGGGAATGAAAATTCTCATTCGTGAAGGAAGTGCGGCTAAAAACTTTGATGCTTTGTTCTCTTTGGTCGACAGTTATCCGGATCAAGTAATGCTGTGTACGGACGATGAGCATCCGGATGATTTACTTCGTGGACATATTAATCTATTGCTTGCAAGAGGTATTGCCAATGGGTTGGATTTATTTAATTTGTTACGTGCAGCCACGCTTAGTCCCATCAGGCATTACCAAATAGATTTGGGTTTACTACAGTTGGGCGATCCTGCTGATTTTATTGTTGTAAATAATCTCAAAGATTTTTCCATTCAGCAAAGTTTTTTTCGTGGCAATTGTTTGTTCAAAAGGTTGGGAGAGGAGAAGCCTGTTTCTGTTCCGGTTTTGTCCGATAATGCTTACCAAATTGATCCTATTTATCCCAATCGTTTCGGCGCTGTAAAAATAACTGCAACAGATATTCAGGTTGTAGCTGCTTCCGGTAAGATGAAAGTTATGCAGGCTTTTGATGGTGACTTATATACCAGGCAAGTCATTTGTGATGTACAAAAAGGTTCTGTGGTCACATCTGACTTAGAAACCGATATCCTGAAGATCGTTGTCATGAACCGTTATCATCCGGCAAAGCCAGCTGTTGCTTTTATCCGTGGGTTTGGTTTGAAACAGGGCGCTTTGGTCTCTACTGTAGCACACGATAGTCACCATATTGTTGCTATGGGCTGTGACGATTATTCGATAGTTGTAGCAATAAATCATATAATCGATATAAAAGGCGGTTTAGCAGCTTATTATTCAAAAAAACTAATTGACTTGAAGTTGGACATTGCAGGCTTAATGTCTTCCGATTCAGGTAGTGAAGTTGCTCATGAATATGAATTGCTCAACAGTGCGGCTTCCGTTATGGGCTGTACACTTGCTTCACCCTTCATGACGCTTTCGTTCATGACCTTATTGGTTATTCCCGAATTAAAGCTTAGCGATAAAGGCTTATTTGATGTTAACCGGTTTGAATGGACTGATCTTTTTGTAGAGTAATAGTTCAACGTATAATGTATTTTGAAAGCCATTGGTTTCATCAAATTTTTGACTTATTTTTATCTTTTATTTTCTTGTATTTAAAATAATTTCATATAATTATTGAAAGTAAAAGTTTAATCTATTTGTTTTGCTTAGATCGACTTATTTTGTTTATTTATTTCATTGATAGATCCACAATATTAATGGCTTATCTACCTTTTGTAACAATGAGTCAATTTTTGTCATCAAATTATCGGAAATAACCGGACAACCTTGACTGTATCCTAACATTAGATGCATTGGATAAATATTGGTATCTGCTACATAAGAATATGAATGCAATACTACTTGCCTGTCGTATGCATTACTGTTGGTTGCTTCCAGACCGTGTAATTTGTAATGTACATGAATACCCCATTTGCTATAGGAGCGTTTTCCGGTTTTATATTTTCCAAGCGAACTACAATAGCTTCCGGGTTCGTTACTGAAAACAATATTTTCTTCTGTACTTCCTTTTCCATAACCGTGGCAGCATAATCCCGACCAAACAATAGTATCCTTAGTGAAGTCCCACATAAACATTCTTTTTTTACCTGAATGGATGGACATATCTACGAGGATACAATAATTGGTATGATACTTACCATTGACACAAAATTTCTTTAATGTGTCTGCCTTAGCTTTCAACCTTGTATGTATTACCAATGCCGGATTTTGGGACGGTTTTCCGGGTTGATCTTCTTGTATTGAAGAATTAATGTGGCCGCTGTTGATGCATGACAGGAAGCAAAAAATGAGAATGAAAAATATAAATGGTTTCATTTGTGGTTGATGCTTGTGACCCGTTAAGTTTTTCGAATCCGGAAAATATGAATTATTAGTCGACAGGCTTATCAGCGTTCAATTCATTCCGGTATTGATGGGCAATTGAATCAAACGTTTGCCGGTTGCTCTCATGGATGGGTTCCACTGGCGGCGATTCAATGGTTAACGGATTCACAGGCTTGCCATTTTGCCAAACCCTGAAATCGAGGTGCGGACCGGTAGATAAACCAGTGCTGCCTACAAAGCCAATCACTTGACCCTGTGCTACTTTTCCACCTACTCTAATATCCTTCCCGTAACCTGAAAGATGCAGGTATGCCGTTGTATATACGCTATTATGGCGTATCTTTATCGTATACCCGCCACCACCGTTATATCCTTTTTCTATAACGGTTCCATCACCAATACTCATTACTGGTGTTCCCTTTGGTGCAGCATAATCCACGCCCGTATGTGGCCGGAAAATACGAAGGACAGGGTGTTTACGTGAATAGCTGAAATGTGATGAAATACGTGAAAATTGCAAAGGAGCTTTCAGGAAGGCGCGGCGCAGGCTGTTACCCTGTTCATCCCAATAACTACCCACACTATCCTGAATGAAATGAAATGCATAACGTATTTGGCCATTGTGAAGAAAATCGGCAGCGTATATCCTGCCAATACCGATATAAGTACTGTCTACAAACATCCGGTCATAGATCACCGAAAACCGGTCGCCTTTCTGCAATCCGAAGAAATCGACTGTCCAGGCATAGATGTCCGAGAGTTGCAGGGCAAGCATCGGATCGATATCATTATCTACTGCGGCATTCCATAAAGAACTGCTGATTTCGGTGCTGCTATGACTTCGCTCCGTCACCACTTCCTTGTGGCCATGGTATACATGGAAACTATCCCGGAAACAGATTACTGAATAATCCACCGGGTTCTTTTCATAGACAAAATAACACAGTTGTTTTAACGAATCGGGTGTGTAGAAAGCTTTGCATGCATTACCGGCCTTGATGGTACGTACATCAAAATCCTTCGCACTAATAGCTCCTACGTGAGTAATATCAATTGAAGTAGCTCCTAACTGGTATAATATTTGTGAAAGTGTTGTATTCTTCTTTATAGTATGCTGTTCCATGAAAAATGAGTCTACTGTTATTCCATATACCATAACGGGTTCGTAAGTGATTGTGTCATGAGGCATGGTATCAGGGCAGTCTTCCGGAGTTGTAGATATCGATTGTATTCTGTATATCAATAATATAATTGCAGATAATATAACAATTCCGCCTATGATAAATACAATCTTCTTTCTTTTCATGATACAAATAAAAATTACCGGGATTTTTTGAAATTAAAGCCTATAACGCGGATTGGCTTATGATTATTATGTAGACGTGCATAATAAATGTGCTGATAGGATAAATGATGATCAATTGTAAACAATTTCCCTTATCTTAGTCATTGTGTTCCAATTCCGTGCTGTAGATATTATATTTAACTTTTTCTCAATATATCCATTCGTTAGTTTCGACCTGCCTGCTCCATTGTGATAATAAATGTACAATACATCATTTTTCAGATAAAAATTTTCATCTATTTTTTTATCTTCTTTAAAAGCAAGAACTTTGCTTGTATTTGTTTTTCCTGATAACATGACCACCATTTTTTTCGAATGATCTGTTTCGGTCTGTGGGTTGAAAGGGTCGCTTTCGAGTATATGGGTTAGTTCTTCCGGTGTTTTTATGATGATACTGATATTCATTACAAACTGGGACTGAATGACTTGTCGAACGGTTTTCATTACATTATCCTTACTGGCCGCAGCGCCAAGGATTACATTTCCACTGTTAAGGTATGTTTTTACATTCGTAAATTTTTCTTTCACTAAGGCTTCTTTCAAAATATTCATATTTATCTTGGAATTTCCCCCTACATTGACTCCCCGTAAAAAAATTGCGTATATGTTCATTGTTATTGTACCTTAATACACAAAGATATTATATTTCATGCAGATATCATTCGAAAAACATAAAACTTTCCTGTGCAAGGTATGGAACCCAAAATGCCAATTGCGAACCTTTTCTTTTTGTGTATTTTTGCAGTCAACCGTCAAAAAGTAATTCATGCGTATTCTTCATACGGCCGACTGGCATCTCGGCAAACATTTGGGACAGTGCGAACGTACCGGCGAACATGCCCTTTTCCTGAAATGGCTTCTTGGGATCATCAACCAACAAGCAATTGATGTTTTGGTGATTGCCGGAGATATTTTCGATATTGGAAACCCTTCAAATGTCGCATTGAAACAGTATTATGATTTCCTGTGGCAGGTGAAAAACACTTGTTGCCGGGATGTAGTGATTATTGGCGGTAATCATGATTCGGTTACTACCCTTAATGCGCCGCGTGATCTGTTACGGTTTTTTAATGTACATGTAGTAGGCGGTGTCCCTGATAATTTTGAGGAGCAGGTGATTGAAATCAAGGATCAATCAGGTGCAACCCAATCAGTAGTTTGTGCTGTACCGTTTTTACGCGACAGGGATGTTCGACTATCTGTTTCGGGGGAATCGGTAGAGGAGCGCGAACAACGTATCCGTCAGGGAATTGTAGAACATTACCGGAAGCTCGTCCCTTACATTCTGTCATATAAGGAGCGCGGTATCCCTGTTGTTGCCACAGGACACCTTTTTGCTGCAGGTGCGCAGTCTTCACCCGACAGCGAGAAGGATATACATGTGGGAAATCTCGGCCAAGTTGCTGGCGACCAATTCCCTTCCGAATTTGATTATGTAGCCTTAGGTCATTTGCATCGTCCGCAGTTGGTAAACGGGATGCAACACGTCCGTTATTCTGGTTCACCCATTCCGTTAAGCTTTTCGGAAAATAGTGATCAGAAAGTATTACTGATAATTGATTTTGCTGATGGAAAATTTTTAGGCGTGGAAGAAATTTCTGTACCTATTTCACGAAGATTGATCCGGGTGAAGGGAGATTGGGAAAAAGTCAAGGCTAAACTTTCACTGATAGAACCTTGTCCGGATGAATTACCTGTTTGGGTGGAAATACAGGTGGATACGGAAGGTTATATCCATGATTTGGATGAACAACTAATGTCATTAAAGTTAGTAAATATTGATATTGTTTTTGTCAAACAGATCCGTATCCGTCCATACCAAAGTATCAGCGAAAAATTTGAAGAAACACTTTCATTGAATGATATTAATCCATTGATTGTATTTGAAAAAAAGTTTGAGCAGGATTGTTCCGGAAATGCTTATGATGATTTGCTTCAAACTTTCCGCGAAGCATTGGAACTGATGGAAAACGATTCCTGAGCCCTGTTAAGTTTTTCAACCCTGATAAATCACATTCGAAATCACATGGTCAAATTATTTTTATTCGTATTTATTGGAGGAGGTCTGGGCAGTGTTACCCGGTATGGCATAGCGCGGCTGCTGGCGCAATTCGCTATGCCTGCGTTTCCGTTCACTACCATTGGTGTAAATATCCTTGGGTCGTTGCTCATCGGGTTGTTCTGGGGTATTCCTGCTATTGCAGATAAAAACTCATATATTTGCCTGCTTACCATTGGTTTTTGCGGTGGATTTACTACTTTTTCCGCTTTTTCATGGGAGAATTTCAACCTCTTGAAACAAGGTGATGTATTCCTGTTCTTCGTATATGCCATATTGAGCGTAGTCCTTTGCCTGTTGGCGACTTGGGGTGGATATGTCATCGGAAAACATTTATAAAATTGATGATGGAATATTTTCACATCATCATATTTGTGTCAGATAAATTCAAAATAAAAGTAAATGAATATCAATAAATTAAATCTTGTATATTTCAGTGCAACCGGTACTACCTAAAAAACGCTTCGGTGTATGTCGGAAAAAATGGGATTTGGAGATGTCCGGGAATACAACATCACTCAAGGAGTCTTAGAGGATGTGGTTTTTACCGCTAATGAACTGGTAATATTCGGCGTATCGGTATACTCAGGACGGGTTCCGGCCATTACATTGGATGCCTGGACTCATTTTAAGGGGAACCAGACACCGGCTATAGTGGTTTGCGTTTACGGGAACCGCGAATACGACGATGCATTGTTGGAATTGAAGGATATAGTAGAAGCTAACAACTTTAAAGTGTTTGCTGCCGGAGCCTTCGTAGCGGAGCATTCTATTTTTCCGGCGATAGCCATTGGGCGCCCCGATAGTCGCGATAAAGCCGAAGCAATAGAATTTGGCAAAAAATGTGCAGCGTTGTTGGCAACGTTTGGCGAACTTGATGAGTTGCCGCAAATCGAGGTGAAGGGCAATTTTCCGTATAGACCGGTAGGCAGTATTCCTTTAAATCCTAAAGGCAACTCAAAATGCAACGAATGCGGCACATGCGTGAAAGAATGCCCTGCAAAAGCTATTGATATTGCCCATCCCCGAAAGACTGATAAAAAACATTGTATATCATGCGCCCGGTGTATCAAGGTTTGCCCGCAGAATGCACGCCATTTTAGCGGCTTGCTTTATAAAATGGTGAGGCGGAAATTTCAGAAGGCTTATTCGGAAAGAAAAAATCCGGAGTTATTTTTTTAACATCCGGATTTTATAAGGGATTGATGAAAATACTTATCCTCTTTTCATTTTTCTGGGTTTCACCATATTTTCCGGCTTGAGGATGTCTTCCAATTCTGCTTGGGTCAATAGGTTTTTCTCCAGCACCAATTCGTATACGCTGCGACCTGTTTCAAGGGCTTCTTTTGCCACAGCTGTCGACGCTTCATAACCGATAAACGGATTCAAGGCGGTAACTATACCTATCGAGTTATATACTTGGCTTTTGCATATTTCCACATTAGCGGTTATTCCAGTAACGCACTCGTCACGTAAGGTACGCATTCCGTTTTCCAAAATCTTGATTGACTCGGATATACCTAACACAATAATAGGTTCCATCACGTTCAGTTCCAACTGTCCGGCTTCGGCAGCCATGGTAACGGTTATATCGGTACCTATCACACGGAAAGCAATCTGGTTGACCACCTCAGGAATTACGGGATTCACTTTTCCCGGCATGATGGATGATCCTGGTTGTTTCGGCGGCAGGTTGATCTCATTCAGCCCGGTACGCGGCCCGGATGATAATAAACGCAAATCGCTGCATATTTTGGATAACTTGATGGCCAAGCGTTTCAATGCCGACGAATACATCACGAAAGCGCCTGTATCCTGTGTAGCTTCTATCAGGTTGGCCGAAAGCGTCAAAGGTATTCCTGATATTTCAGCCAAAACCTTAGTTACCAATGGTGCGTAATCGGGATCGGAATTGATACCTGTACCGATAGCTGTTGCTCCCATGTTGATCTCATAAAACAGTTTCACATTCTGTTCCAAGCGATTGATTTCTTCGGCAAGCGTCACGGCATAAGCTTCGAATTCCTGCCCCAGCGTCATCGGTACAGCATCCTGCAATTGTGTCCGTCCCATTTTAATAATGTCGGCAAATTCCACCGCCTTGCTTCTGAAAGCGGCGACAAGACTCTTGAGTACCTCTACAAGTGCCATGTTGCTGTAAATAATAGATATCTTCACAGCCGATGGATAAGCGTCGTTGGTCGATTGCGACAGGTTGACATGATTATTCGGATGGCAGTATTTGTAATCGCCGTGTTCGCGACCCATAATTTCCAACGCGCGATTGGCAATCACCTCATTGGCATTCATATTGGTAGATGTACCTGCACCCCCCTGAATCGGATCGACTACGAAAAATTCATGGTGTTTTCCTTGCACTATTTCCTCGCATGCTTGTACAATAGCATCGCAAATGGGCTTTTCGAGCAGGCCCAGTTTATGATTAGCCACAGCAGCGCCTTGTTTGATAATCGCCAATCCTTTGAGTAATTCCGGATACAAATTAAGCTTTATCCCGGTAATCTTAAAATTTTCGAGCGCACGTACCGTTTGTATTCCATACAGCACATTATAAGGGATCTCGCGATCTCCCAGTAAATCATGTTCTAATCTAGTTCTCATTGATAAAATATAAATAAAGGTTTTTTTATGTGAATTAATCGCGGTAAAGATAAAATCAAATCATTTATGCTGTAACAAAAAAATGTATTTTTTTATCATTTTGTATAAAATATTTCCGATGAATAGCACTACATAAGGATTTGCAATTTAGTACCTGCATATTTGCTGTGTTTTAAGCATAAATGGAGTTATTTTCATTTTATAAAAATATTATATATTTGCCGGATAAATTATAAACAAAACACGTATATGAAGAAGATTATTTTTATCGGAATTTTAGCATTTATGGCGGGAAATGTTTTTTGCCAGACAGCAGCTCCTATGGATAAAGATCAGCAAAAAAAGGTGAAAAATATCCATAAACAAGTTGAAAAACAACATGAAGATGTCTTGAAAAATCAGACAATGACTGCGGACGAGAAAAAGGCCCGCGTTCAGGCAACCAAGAATGAAAGGGATGCCCAGCTGGACGAAGTGTTGACTCCCGAACAGGCATCGGCTGTAAAGGCCAAAGATCCTATCAATTGGGATAAGACGCATGGTAAGATCGACAAGCAGGAAAAATCGCGGTTAAAAGCTGAAAAGGATCAAAAGCTGAAAGATGTCGACAAACAGTCAAGGGAACTTGAGAGCCAGCAAGATGATGTTAAGAAGCAAATGAATGATTTGAAGAGGAAACAAAAAGACCTTGATGAGCAACAAAAGGCATTGAAGAAAAAGAAGAAAGATATTAATGCCCAGTACAAATAATTCTATTTGCGAAGATGCAAAAGCCCCGGCAATTCCGGGGCTTTTTTGTTTGTGTGCCGTGCATGATTGATCAACTTGGTGGTGCAAGTCCACTACGGAGGTAGATAGCGACCAACCGTTAGCCGCAGGCAATGGTGTTCATCGTGAGGTGGAATCAGAAAGAAGCCGTGGGCAAAATCCCGG
>JAVBSH010000033.1:0-12992 GCA_031547085.1 Bacteroidales bacterium | reverse complement strand
AGAAAAACAATTTGTTATTCTAAAGACGAACAAATACATGATAATGTGATCGGCATGTACATTGAACGATATTATTTCAAGACAGGAAAATACTCAAATACCGCCGCTTAGATGAATTCAACGGATTTAATACATGACCGTTACTTCTTCGTGCGACAGGTATTCTTCTTTATCCGTACGTAAATGGTATTGTATGCTTTTCAGTTCATAGTCTTCGTAATAGAAACCGGCATCCTGACTGACACGATTATTCGCCAGATTCAGGTGATACCATCTGTCTAATTTCATTCCGTATTCGGGTTTCGGAACAAATTCCATCGTATAGAACCCGGGACGGTAGGGCTTCAACATCCCTATCCTGTGATTTTTGTCTGTCCGGATGGTTACTTCCAGGGAATCGTTAACAGGTCGGCCTTTACTATCGGCCACATACGCTTTGAACCGTATGGTATCGCCCGGCCGGTATTTAGGTTTACTGAAAATCATAAATCCGTAATTACTGTCAATATCACGCTCAAATAAATCGGTCAGCCCGTAGATCCACCCTACCGGTTGTCCCTGATCGATGCTGTGAAAAATGTCTGAAAAAGGTTTTTGTATGCCATAGATGCTTCCTACGGGCCGCGTATATCTGATGCTCCGGTAGGTATCCATTGGGATACTGGTAACGAAGATCACTGGCCGTGATACATACTTTACCACCGGTGCATTCCACAGTCCGTTTTTTGTACGTTTCCACCAGTTCAGGTTATATTTCCGGTTCACCGTGTAATATGTAGTCATTCCTTCTGCCTTAATGGTCAACATTCCCTGCTTATCGGTTTTTGTGCGGCGGTAACTTTGCGTTTGCCGGTCGAACCTCAGACGTTTATTTCCCACTTTCACCTGTGCATCCGTGATAACTTTTCCCGTTTTACGGTCGAATACAGCCAGCGCCATATCCTTCTGGTTATTGAGCATCCGGTGTTCGAACGGGATGACCGATACCAGCCTGAATTGCAGGTTGTTTCCTTGCGCTGTTACCAACAGGTAATGCCCATTAGGGTAACCATCGGGCAATATATCACAGATGCCCCGCAAGGTATCCACACAATGATGAAGCACTTTTTCGCTTACCGACTTCTGCTTACCTCTATATAATTTTCCGGCTTCGGTGTCGGTGATTTTGTAAACCAGGGTAACAGGACTTTTGGCCGGGATATATCCGGGTTGAAGCTGTGCTGCTACATGCGGGCAGTAAATCAATACCAGGAATAAGAATACGATGCGGTTCATGGGTAACTGAGTTTATAACGTTAAAACATTCAGGACATTGTAACGTGAGTGGTTGATACTCGATTCATGGATCAAAAAAATAGTTTTTCATATAGATGCACCAATATCAAAGATTCCATAAATGTATGAATTTTTTTTTTGGTTTAATTTTTGTTAGGGATAATAATGTTCGTCTGATTCAAAAACAGATATTTTAGTTATGATTTTTAGAGCATTAATAATCTGTGCATTATACTCAATAGTAGATGTGTCGCAAGTCAGCAAGTCGGATCTTCCTGCTGAAATAGTCCGCGCTATGGAAAAGGGCGATGCCAAAGAAGTTGGTAAATACTTCAATTCTTCCGTAGAATTGATTTTTAGCGATAGTCGTGGGGTATATGGAAAAGCCCAGGCCGAACAAATCCTGAAAAATTTCTTCGCCAAAAATGGAGACGGGGATTTCAAATATAAACATTTACATACCCCCGACAAAAATAATTACCTGGGGGAACTACAAAGCGGTAAGGGGCTGGTTTATCGTACCTGCATATTCATGAAAGATGGTTCTATTCATCAAATGAGAATAGAAAATAAAGATTATTGAGACATTGATAATCAGTCTTCGTCCTTTTGGAATTTTCCGTTTTCGTCGCGGTAAAATGCTGAACCATATCCGGCATCAAGCAATGGAATAATGTCCGGGTCGTAATTGCAGATGGTGTTGAGGGTATACACTCCCAAATTATCGGCATTGTCCATGTATTCCTCATCCTCATCGCCTGCGGTGAAACGCCATCCGCTGTCGGGCATGTCGCTATCGGGATCGGGTTCCTCGCGATACATGTAGCCAACCTTGCAGCCGTCCACCAGAATGCGGTCGGTAGCAAGGCAATCCTGCGGACCATTGCTTTCATAAAGCGGTTTGATCTGTTCCCTGGATAGATAAAAAGTCTTTTGCACGTGAACACAATAATTCTTTCTACGAATATCCACCACATGATCGAAATCATCGTCGAATTGGTCGGTGAGGACGTCAGTTCCATTCTTTACCTTGTATTCCATTTCCTCCTCATACAATGGTATCATCTGGTAAAAGTTAACCGTTTCGCTATTTGGTAGTTGGCAAGTCATACTATCCTCACCAAAAGTGTAGGGCAGTTCAAGTAATATGCCTGACAAATCAGTGTTTGACGCAAAAGGTTCGCCGTTGGGCACTGTGTGTCCCCACCCCAGCCAACTATCTTCGTTACCCGGAAGACGTGCTAGTATTTTCAGCCAGCGCACAGGCCAATAATCATCCTCATCATGGCTTTTGATATTCCAGTGGGATGGCAACGTTACCAATATTTCAGCACGTGTATTGTCGTCGCGCCATTGTTCGGGTACATTCATCTCGTGCGCTCCCATCCCCATAGTTACGAGCGTGTAATAATTTCTGGCAGCATTGGGCTTTATCACGCAAATATCTACATGAATACCGGGCGACACTATTTCGTGAAGCACTTCATCAAATGGTCCGAAATATCTTTCGATATGATTTTCAATAGCCTCCACTTCCTGTTCGGTATAAAACTCGGGATCGTATTTTTCTTCTTCCATCAGTGTTTTTGAATATTAAATTGATAAAACTGGATTGATAAGACCGGTTTTTTGCATATTGTACGGAAATCGGACGTATAAAGTTACAAAAGCTATACGAATTGGCGTGAATATATGTTCCGGGGGGATAGAATGATTTTTTTGTACTTTTGTGTTTTATTCATGCAATATAAACACGCAATGAAAACATTACATTTTCTTGTCATCATATCCTTTATTGTCGGAAGTTTCGTAGCCTGCAGTGATAACGAAACAGAAGACCCCATCCGCGAATTATCGGTAGGTAGCAATATATTCTCAGTTAAATCCGGAGAAAACAGGACAATCGGTATTGTCTCGGGCAACGATGGGTATACGGCGAGTTCAAACGACGAAAATGTCGTTTCGGCAAGTATTGTGGACGGGACATTGATATTAACGCCGAATAACTTGGGGAGCGCCACCATATCACTGAAAGATAGAACAAACAAGGAAATTCAGTTTGCCGTGGAAGTTGAAGAACCTTATCTGATTGTGGAATTTGTAAGCAATGCCGACTTCGATATTGCAGTTAACAATTTTGAATTGGTTACGGAAATAACCAATGACCTCTCAGGCTACACAACTATTGACCCGAATAGCATTTATATGTTTTTCCGGGATGAGGAAAATACTTTGGCCGTGTATCAAAGCAAGGAAGACTTGAATACCGGAAAGCCAAGCAAAAAGGGAACGTATTCATTCATAGAAGAAGTAGGCGTAATGTTTACGTTTGATGATGAAACAATTATTTATACACCTGATGGATCGACCACACTTTGGGGTTTTATGTATCATTATCTTGAAGAAGCAAGAATGTCGGCAATGTTGAGAAGGACAAACGTAGCTATGATCGAACGACCTTTTTTGGTATTATGCGATGACCATACTGGAAAATACACTGAGAAATATCCATTTGCAGGTGTAAAAAAAGCTGCGATCAGGTACGTGGGAGAATTGAAACAATATAAAAATTAAACCATAAAAATAATGCCAACCCCTTTGGAGGATTGGCATTAA
This sequence comes from Bacteroidales bacterium, assembly GCA_031547085.1. Taxonomy (GTDB): domain Bacteria; phylum Bacteroidota; class Bacteroidia; order Bacteroidales; family UBA4181; genus JAIRLS01. The sequence goes on along the minus strand of JAVBSH010000033.1, from coordinate 9,101 downwards.
GTTATACTATTAACATTCAGGTTGTCAGGTCTGAATGTTTTATTTACAGCCTGCCGAAACAGGCTTATTTATGCAAATCGCGAAATATAATACTGCCGATTCATCCGGGCAATATTCGTAATCTTGATTTCTTTCGGGCATTCGGCTTCGCAGGCACCGGTATTGGTACAGTTACCGAAACCAAGTTCGTCCATACGGGCCACCATCTTCGATACACGTTCCTTGGCCTCGAGTTTACCTTGTGGTAACAAGGCAAACTGCGATACTTTGGCCGATACGAACAACATGGCCGAAGCATTCTTACATGCTGCCACACATGCACCACAACCGATACAGGCTGCTGCATCCATTGCCAAGTCAGCATTTACTTTCTTGATGGGAATAGCGTTTCCATCAGGTATACCGCCGGTATTTACCGACACATAACCGCCAGCCTGGATGATTTTATCGAAAGCGCCACGGTCAACTACCAGATCCTTGATAACAGGGAAAGCAGCCGAACGCCATGGTTCGATCCAAATAGTATCGCCATCCTTGAACCGGCGCATGTGCAACTGGCAGGTAGTAATGCCTGAATCATTGCCATGCGGCCGTCCATTGATGAACAAGCTACACATCCCGCAGATACCTTCGCGGCAATCGTGGTCGAAACATACAGGTTTTTCGATTTTATCAACGAGTTGTTCATTCAACTGGTCGAGCATTTCCAAAAAAGAACAATCGGGAGAAATATTACTGATCTGGTAAGTTTTAAACTCACCTTTGGTTTTGGCGTTCTCCTGACGCCATATCTTCAATATAAGGTTTAATCCTTTCTTTTCCATCGTTGTCAATTATTTATAATTACGTGTTGCAACTTTGATCACTTCGTAATTCAACGGCTCCTTGTGCAGGACGGGCTCTTTGTCCGGACCGGTATATTCCCAGCACGAAACGTACATGAACTTGTCGTCGTGGCGGAGCGCTTCGCCGTCGGGCGTCTGGTGTTCTTCGCGGAAATGGCCGCCGCACGACTCTTCACGGAGCAGCCCATCCATGGCCATCAATTCGCCCAACTCGAGGTGATCCGCTGTACGGAGCGCTTTTTCCAGTTCGGGATTGAACTCGTTGGTGGAACCGGTAACACGGACATCCTGCCAGAATTCCTTGCGGACTTCCTTGATTTCCTTAATGGCTTCCGTCAGGCTTTCCTTGGTACGTCCCATACCTACCTTTTCCCACATGATGTGGCCAAGTTTCTTTTGGAAATGGTCAACCGAATGTTTACCCTTGATGTTCATCAACTTGTTGATCTTTTCTTCGACACCTTTTTGGGCTTCGTTGAATTCGGGCAAATCAGTTGAGAAACGCGGCGTTTTGATTTCGGGAGCCAGGTAAATCTGGATAGTATATGGCAACACAAAATATCCGTCGGCCAAGCCCTGCATCAAAGCAGATGCACCGAGGCGGTTGGCTCCGTGATCGGAGAAGTTAGCTTCGCCGGCGGCAAACAACCCGGGGATGGTGGTTTGTAACTCGTAGTCCACCCAGATGCCGCCCATCGTATAGTGGATGGCGGGGTAGATCATCATTGGCGTTTCGTACGGGTTTTCGTTCACGATTTTTTCGTACATCTGGAAGAGGTTACCGTAACGGGCTTCAATCACACTTTTGCCGAGGCGTTGGATAGCCGAAGCAAAGTCGAGATACACTGCCAGACCGGTTTCTCCTACGCCATAGCCTGCGTCGCAACGTTCTTTGGCGGCACGCGAAGAAATATCGCGCGGCGATAGGTTACCAAAAGCAGGATAACGGCGTTCGAGGTAATAATCGCGGTCTTCTTCCTTGATTTGCGTCGGTTTAAGTTTACCGGCGCGGATGGCTTCGGCATCTTCTTTTTTCTTGGGAACCCATATACGGCCGTCGTTACGTAACGATTCGGACATCAACGTCAGTTTCGATTGATAATCGCCGTGAACCGGAATACAAGTGGGGTGGATCTGTACATAACACGGATTGCCGAATGCAGCACCGCGTTTGTAGCATTGCCATGCAGCGCTACCATTTGATCCCATAGCATTGGTTGACAGGAAGAATACGTTACCGTAACCTCCGGTAGCAATCACCACCGCATGAGCTGCAAATTTCTCAATTTCGCCGGTAATCAGGTTGCGGGTAATGATACCGCGGGCTTTTCCGTCGATAATCACCACATCCAACATTTCGCGGCGGTTGTACATCTTCACGGAACCTTTTTCGATCTGGCGGCTCAATGCGCTGTAAGCGCCCAACAACAATTGTTGTCCGGTTTGTCCGCGGGCGTAGAATGTACGGCTAACCTGCGCACCACCAAATGAGCGGTTGTCGAGCAATCCGCCATATTCACGGGCAAAAGGTACGCCTTGCGCCACACATTGGTCGATGATGTTGTTCGACACCTCGGCCAAGCGGTAAACATTGGCTTCACGGGCGCGGAAGTCGCCACCCTTGATGGTATCGTAGAAAAGACGATAAACAGAGTCGCCGTCGTTCTGGTAATTCTTGGCGGCATTGATACCACCCTGTGCAGCGATGGAGTGTGCACGGCGGGGACTATCCTGTATGCAAAAGTTGAGCACGTTGAAACCCATTTCACCGCAACTTGCAGCAGCGGCGGCACCGGCCAATCCGGTCCCTACAACGATGATGTCCAGTTTACGTTTGTTGGCGGGGTTCACCAAGTTTTGGTGTGCCTTATATTCTGTCCATTTTTGGGCTACTGGCCCTTCAGGTATTTTTGCGTCTAACTTAATCATTTTCAATTTTCGATTTTAAATTTTTGATTACTGTTTCGCCTTTTTGATTACCGTTTTTTCATTCGAAAATCGACAATCAAAAATCAAAAATTGTTACTTTCCTCCAAAAAAGAAATACAATGGGATGATAGCAAAACCGGCAGGAATCACTATCGAATAAATATAACCGACCCATTTGATGATAGGGGTATAGGTGGGATGGTTCCATCCGATGCTTTGGAATGCACTTTGGAATGCATGTATCAGGTGGAATGATAACAACACCATAAAACCTACATACACCAGGCAATAGGATTTACTGGAGAATACATAGCGGGCAATGTCATAAAAATTGTGGTTTGCCTCAGTACCGGTTTCCATCACTTCTTTTACACCAATAGATGCAGGTTCAAAACCGAACCATCCGTACTTATAGAACAAGAAATCCATGAAGTGGAGGCAAAAGAAAATGAAAATAATACCACCTGTCCAAATCATATACTTCGAAAAGAACGAGGTTTCCGAACTGTACTTTTTGGCATAACGCACCGGCCGCGCCAGCCAGTTCTGTATCTGCAACAACAGTCCCAGCAACATGTGCAATGCGATACTTCCAAACAGGAATATTTCCATGACCTTCACAGGCGCAGTACTCATGATATACACGCCTATATCGAAATAACTCCGGTCGGAACACAACATCAACAGATTGATGGACATGTGCAGCACCAGGAAGACACACAGAAATAACCCTACAAGCGCCATCCAGAACTTTTTCCCGATGGACGAGGTAAAGATATTACTCATAAACAATTGATTTTAATTACTATGATTATTATTAATGTTTTCTATTAACAAGGACGCAAAGGTATTAGGTATTTTGACGATTTGCAACGAAAAATATCAACAAGTTCATATTTAGATATGGTCTAAATTAATCCCGACCACTTATTGAGAAGACTCGACACGCTTTCTCTAAAGTATTGTTTTATTTTACAAACGAATCAGATAAACTAGAAAAATGATAAGTAAACGTTATAAAATGAAAGTCGAAACTTATTCTCCCTCAAATTATAAATTTCCCATATTGTTGAAAAAAACATTCAAGTGTTGGCTTGTTTACACTTTTTTTACGGGCTTGCTTTGATGTATGATCAATCCCTTGGTACCAAGATAAAAAATATTTATACAACATTGAGAAAAATAGTTTATATTTGTCACTAAGTTTTTAGGATTATCGAAACAGTTCAAATAATTTAAAAGATTATGGATTTCAAATATTTACGAGCATACATCTATATCTTTTATATATTTTTCCCGATTTGAAGGAAATACAATGCTGGACATAATAAGTATCATCGTGAATGTATTACCTCAATTGTTGGTCATTTTTCTTAAAAATTTTGTTTAATGTTTTAATCCCTTTGAGGGATCTTATGAAAAGAGATGTCAATAACACACATAAAAAGTATCTGCATTAGGGCCGTATTCATCATGGGCATATTGCAGGTATTATCTTTTTATAGCGCTTGCTTTTCTTATGCTTCCCCAACCGGTAATGATCGTCCTATTCTAATTGTAAGTTCTTACAACCCGGATTCTTATAGCACTTCTACCAATATTTCCGAATTTATTGAAGAGTATAATCGACTGGGTGGCTATTCCAAAGTCCATATCGAAAACATGAATTGCCGGAGCTTCTCCGAATCTCTTCTTTGGAAGGGGAGAATGAGGGATATTCTGAATAAATATCAAGGACATAATAAACCGGGAAGTATCATCTTATTGGGACAGGAAGCTTGGGCATCGTATTTTTCGCAGGAGGACTCTATAATATCTAACATCCCTGTATTTTCGGCAATGGCGAGTAGGAATGCAATTATTTTGCCTGACAAGAGTGTTGCATCATTAAAAGAATGGAAGCCTGAATCTGTGGATTTTGCTTCAGGTTCGTCAGTATCGCATATTCAAGGTGGTTTTTTATACGAATATGATATTGAAAGCAATATAAATCTCATCAAAAAACTATATCCGGATACGCGGAATATTGCTTTTGTGTCTGATAATACGTATGGAGGTGTTTCTATCCAGGCATTTGTCAAAAAAGAGATGGGAAAATTTCCTGACTTGGACTTGATACTTCTTGACGGAAGAAGCTATACTATTTATACGATTGTTGAAACATTACGGACATTACCGCCGAATACGGCATTGTTGTTAGGAACCTGGCGTGTAGATGAAAATGACGGGTACTTTATGCGAAATGCTACTTATGCTATGATGGAGGCGGCTCCGTCCATACCGGTTTTTTCACTCACTTCGCTCGGATTGGGCTATTGGGCTATAGGCGGGTATATGCCGGACTACCGGAATTTTGGTAAAGGCTTGGCGCAACAAGTTATAGATGTTTTGTCCGGAAATCATCCTGAAAACCGTCCGGTCTTTGTGCTGAACCAATTGAGAATGGACAACAAGAAGATCGAAGAATTGGGTATTGACAGGTCTGCTCTGCCTAAGGATGTGGTATTGATCAATGTCGATCCGACATTCTATGAACAATACAAATACCAGATATGGGTGGGCATATTGGTTATTGCGATTCTATCCATTGCGTTGTTGTTTACGCTATTCTTTTATGCCCGGACAAAAAGATTGAAGGACAACCTGGAAGTTTCCGAGGCGGAATTGCGGGTGGCTAAGGAAAAAGCAGAAGAGGCCAATCAATTGAAAAGTGCATTTTTGGCAAACATGAGCCATGAGATAAGAACTCCGTTGAATTCAATTGTAGGTTTTTCGAGTATATTGGCGACAAGAGAGTCGTCGCAGCAGGATCGGAAAACCTATTGTGAAATCATTCAGAATAGTTCGAACCTGTTGTTGAGGCTGATTAATGATATTTTGGATATTTCGAAATTGGAGGCCGAGAAAGTTGACCTCTGTTTTAAAAAATGCGATATTGTTCCGCTGTTGAACCGGGTGCTAACATCGATGGAATATTCCCCGAAAAATAATAACGAATTCATTTTTATTCCATCTTGCATAAGCTTCGAATTATATACAGACGATCAACGATTACAGCAAATAGTGATCAATCTTTTGTCGAACGCATCAAAATTCACGAAAAACGGGAAAATAATATTGGCCTTTGAAATTGACGAAGCCAATAACCGTGTTTTGTTTTCTGTATCCGATACAGGTTGCGGTATTCCCGAAAATAAAAGGGAGGCTGTATTCGAAAGATTCGAAAAATTGGATAATTATGTTCAAGGTACGGGCTTGGGACTCTCGATTTGTAAATTGATCACATCTAAATGGGGTGGCGATATTTGGGTAGATCCCCAATACAGCGGAGGAGCCCGTTTTGTTTTTTCGCATCCGCTGAATATCAAGAATAAAGACATTAATAAACCACACATATAAATCATGATGAAGAAATACATTGCTTGTTTCTTATTAGCATTAACCATATCTGTTGTATCAACCGGCGCTGTGTTGTCACAAGTAATCGTAAAAGGCCAGGTGTTGGACGCTTCCGACGATACGCCTCTTTCCGGTGCAGTTGTTCTTGTACTTGGCTCCGGCCAGAGTGGCACAACCGATGCCGAAGGCCTGTTTTCGTTACCGGTTGCACCGAATTCAAGCATTATAATCAGGCATTTGGGATACAAGGAACAAAAAAAGACAATCCCTGCAACCAATGCCGTAGATTTGGGTGTGATCATGATGGAAATTGATGAGTATTCTCTGGACGATGTAACCATCACCTCGTCCATTGCCATCGCCCGGAAAACACCTGTTGCACTGTCATCCATCAACAGCGCCTACATAGAGGAAAAGATAGGGATGCAGGATTTTCCGGAGATATTGAAAACTACTCCGGGAATTTATTCGACAAGGAAAGGAGGCGGTTTTGGTGATTCCGAGCTGAGGCTGCGCGGTTTCAAGTCGGAAAACATTGCAGTGATGGTTAACGGAGTTCCGATGAACGATATGGAATGGGGAGGTGTGTATTGGAGCAATTGGGCAGGATTGGTGGATGTCAGCCGTTCGGTACAGGTACAGCGGGGACTTGGAGCATCCAAGGTATCAGCTCCGTCAGTTGGAGGATCCGTCAACATCATTACCAATACCATTGATGTAAAAAAGGGTGGATTTGTGTCCTACGAAATGGGCGACCACGGATATAATAAAGTTACATTCAAGGTCTCGACAGGCTTAACAGGGGAAGGTTGGGCATTGACATTGCTCGGAGGCAGAACGTGGGGCGACGGGTATATCCAAGGTACCGAATTCAACAGCTACAATTATTTCATTAACATTGCCAAACGGATCAGCAGTCGTCACCAGCTTTCGTTAACAGCGTTTGGAGCGCCCCAATGGCATAACCAGCGGAACAAAAACGACGGGTTGACCATCGACGGATGGCAACAGGTAAAGAAGTACATGGGAGAGGGCAGCGCTTTTCAATACAACCCGACATATGGCTACGGAATAAACGGCGAGCGGAAAACTTCTTCGAAAAATGCATATCACAAACCGCAAATCTCGCTGAACCACTTGTGGCAAATCAACGATATATCGAACTTGAGTACGGCATTGTATGTGTCGCTTGGTCGCGGATATGGCTACAGCGGGCAGGGATATAACTCCGAATACAAAAACAGGTGGTACGGGTCATCGTACGGCGCTTTGAGCACACAACTGCGGAATCCGGACGGTACTTTCGCCTACGACGAAATTTACGGAATAAATGCGGCAAGTACCACTGGGTCGCTTATGGCAATGTCAAACTCGGTTAATGACCACAATTGGTACGGAATTTTATCCACTTATTCCACAAAAATCGGAAAGAATATTGACTTTTACGGGGGTATCGATTTTCGTTATTACAAAGGCATTCATACGAATGAATTGACTGATCTTTATGGTGCGGACTATTTTATCGATTCGTTTTCACGGAGGAATGTATTGCCTGAGAACAATAGTGCCGCCGCTGCAGGGGATGTGTATGTGAACGAACAGTTGACGACAGGCGATATCGTTTATCGCGATTACGACGGGTATGTCGTGCAGGAAGGACTGTTTGCCCAGGCTGAATACAACTTGGACAAGCTGAGTGCGTTTGTTTCCGGTTCCCTATCAAATTTTACTTATTGGCGTTACGACCGTTTTTATTACGATAAGGATCATGCCCGTTCCGGAACGGAAAATTTCCCGGGTTTTACTGTCAAGGGAGGAGCTAACTACAACCTGACAGAAAATCACAACTTTTTTGCGAATATCGGTTACATTAGCCGAGCGCCTTTCTTCTCAGGTGGCGTTTTCCTGTCCGCGCAAGTCAGTAATATGACCAATCCCGATGCGGTAAACGAGAAGGTATTTTCGATGGAATTGGGTTACGGTTTTCAAAACAGTTTCGTTGATGTGCGGCTGAATGCTTATCGAACCAAATGGATGGACAAAACGCTGACGAAAGGTATTGATGTGAAAGACAACAATGTATATATTGATCAGATCAGTTTGAATATGACGGGAATCAATGCCATTCATCAAGGGGTTGAACTAGACTTTAGAGCTAAGCCTTTGGGATGGTTGGAAATCACGGGAATGGTTTCATTAGGCGACTGGCAATGGACAGGCAATGCCACAGGTTATTTTTACGATTCGGGAGGACAGCCTGTGAAATCGTATGGTAAAAATGCTGAAACAGGAAAGACGGAAATAGTGCATGCGTCGGGCATACAAGCTGCTGATCATGCATATATGACTGTCGATCTGGATGATGTAAAAGTGGGAGGGTCTGCACAAACTACCGCAGCGCTGGGTTTCAAAATCAAACCCTTGAAAGGGCTTTATTTTGGAGCAGATTATCTGCTTTATGCCCGTAATTATTCCGATTGGAGCTTTAACCCGTCGGATTTAGTGCCGAACGGATCGAAAAAATACGAGTCGCCATGGGAAATACCTTCGGCAGGAGTTGTAGACATTAATGCAGGATATGGCTTCAAAATAGGCAGCCTGGATGCTACGATATCGGGTAACGTGTTTAACTTGTTCGATAAAGAATATATTGTTGATGCCAATGATGGTAGAGAGCACAATAAGGAGACAGCTTATGGCGTGTTTTACGGGTTTGGACGTACAGGTTCAGTGAAACTGAAGATAAACTTTTAGGTGGAATTTTATTTCTGCTCATCGTTAGCGGACTTTCAATCGAGTAGGAGAAACGGGATTAATTCCCGTTTCGACCTCTCACACCACCCGGCATACCGTTCGGTACCAAGGCGGTTCCTTACTTACGATACAATTTTACGGTAGCAATCCATTAGAAAAGGGTAGTTTGCCCGT
>JAVBSH010000261.1:0-17526 GCA_031547085.1 Bacteroidales bacterium | reverse complement strand
CATTAAATTTTTTATTTCTTTTTCCTATTTTTTTGTCTCTCGGCCCAACCTTTCCCTTTTTTTGTTTTTTTTCATGTCGGGTTTTTAACACATAATACTGTTGGGGGTTTTGTTGTGGGGGGGGCTGCGCCCCCCAACCTCCTTCCCCCTCCTTCTGTATAAGTGCGTCGTCATGTCGACTGAAGCTTGCGCAGCATGCGTAATGGAGACATCTTCTCCATCACGATCCTTAAGCAAACGACATTAATTGACAATTTTATACCATGCCGGGGCGATATAAACCTCAAGATGCTTTGAGTGAAGTGTCAAGATATTTTGTGTTGTTGTGTTTTTTCGTATCTGTCAAGCACCCACTTATATCAAAAAATAGTTTACTTTGTAGTTCATCAAATTCAATAGCATTCATTGATCCTGTCTATCTGTTTTATCGTCGCCGTTGTACCTTACCTGATCCTAGTGTTGTGGATATGGCAGGGATGGAGACGGTTGCCCCGCTTTGAAATAGCCGGGACAACCACATCTGCAATATCTATTTCGGTAGTGATCCCAATGCGTGACGAAATATCGAACATCGGGACATTACTGAACGATATTTCTTTGCAAAATTATTCGCAGGAATTGATCAATGTGTGGGTAGTCGACGATCATTCAACGGATGGTTCGGCAGAAGTTGTTGAGGCATTTGCTGCCGGACACACGAATATCACTCTGCTGCGCCTTCCCGAAAAGGAATACGGAAAAAAGGCAGCGCTGCATCATGCTTTACCATACCTTACCGGTGTGTTGATGGTGACTACCGATGCAGACTGCCGTGTACCACCAAACTGGCTGGCAACCATTGCTGGCTGTTATACAATCTATCGTCCGGCGATGATGATCTGTCCTGTAATGTTTACTTATGACCGGTCATTTTTCAGTCGGTGGCAGGCATTGGAAATGATGAGCCTTGTAGGATCGGCTGCCGCAACGGCATCGTGGAAGCACCCTGTGATGTGCAACGGCGCTAACTTAGTGATGGAACGGAGCGCAATGGAACATTATTCATATGTCTACGAGAGTCATATTGTATCGGGCGACGATATGATGATGATGATCGAGATCAAGAAAGATTCGCCGGAACGGATCATGTACCTGAAATCGACCGGCGCCACAGTGGAGACCCCTCCCCCACCCGACCTTAAAAGTTTCATCCGGCAACGTAACCGATGGACCTCCAAAACATCCGGATATACCGATATGGAAATTATTGTTGTAGCCATCATTGTCTTTTTGGCTAATTTATCCATTGTTGTTAGCTTGGTTGCAGGGATTTTCTGTATACGGTTCCTATGGCTGGCACTGGCGCTCTGGGGGACAAAAATGTTAGTAGATGTACCTTTTTTGTATTCGCTAACCCGCTTCTGGAACCGGAAGGAGCTGATGCGTATTTTCCTTCCTGCTCAACTATTGTATCCTTTTTATATCACGTGGGTGGGTATCGCCGGAAATATGGCACCGGTAAAATGGAAAGGCCGCAAAAGCAAGATATAAATACATCAGTTCAATGTAACGTTGAACAGCAGCGATGCTTGTACTTTTCCGGTTTCGGGAACATATACCGTTCGCACCCCCAGATTGATAGGAAAATTGATCTGTAACAGGTTCACATCAGCCAACAGATCAATCCCCACGCTCAACATCCTGTCCGACTGCCAAAACAATTGGTTAATGTTGCGGTCGAGCATGCGGTAACGGTTTTCGGCTATGTCGCAAAACAAGTTGGTACGCAGACGTTTCGCATACACGAGAAAGCTCCATTGCCAGTCGGGATACATCAGCGGAAGCGAATAGTTGAAGGTGGCCATGCTCAGTTTTTCGGTACCCCTGTTGGAATAACCACGTGGAAAGTTGATGAGGGTGCCGAACATTAAGTCATTGGGCTTCTGCTGCTGCCAGACAGCCGATATTTGCAGGCTATGGTGCCGGACAACACCAGGCAGGTACACCCGTCCATACATATAATATATATAGCCCAATTGTTCGGAATTAAACGGCGCATGCTGGAAGACGCCCTGTACCAATGCGCCAAAACGCGGGGCAAGGTCGCGGCGGGATGTTTTCAGGAAACGGTAAACCTGGAGGCTGTAACCGAGTTCCCACAGTCCCGGCTGGTAAGTATCGGTTTCTTGCGAATAGAGGTAACTGCTGTTGTAGGTGAGTTTTGCCTGGGGAACTAACCCTGTGACGTAACGGTTACGGGTCAACACAAAGGGAATGTACGATCGCACATCTATTTCGGTATTCTTTCCCTGTGGATTGAAAGTAACCGGTCTATCGGTTGGCCCTCCGTATACAACTTTCTGCCCGCCATAGTCGAATTTAAAATCGAATACAGGGTACAACCCTTTGTAGGTAAAAGCAGCATGATAAGCATTGTAGCCACGCCACGAATAACCGACCGACGAAGTAAGATTTCCCAATAAATCCTGGGAAAGCAACACAAGTCCTGGATAAAGCTCTGTGGAAGTGACATCGGAAGCATCCACTTCGTAGTACAACGGCGCCCAACTATGCACATTGAACAGGTGCGACCACTTGCGGTAAGGTTTCACCTTGTGCCGGGAGGCAGGAATGACACTGTCCTGCACGTTGAAATTCTCCTGTCGGGCGAGTGTTTCATACAATTTCAGCGAATGATCGGTCATCTGCTCCACCGGTGTCCACTGGGAAGCATCCAGGTTGGTTTCTACAAGATCGTATCCCTTCACGGAATATTCGGCATAAGCCATCCGGTTGCCACCGGGATTAGGTTGCGGATCGAAAGCGCCGAAACGCGACGAGGTGACCTGCGCTACCTTTCCATTGAGGACATCGACTGCGTATATATTAGTGATACCATTATAATATGATGTAAAAAAGACATGCGTCCCACCATCTGCCGGATATGCAATATCGTCATAGGTTGAAGGCAACACCGTAGTATATAGTCCGGAGGTGACATCGAGCCGGGCAATAGATTTACCTTCTTTGTTATTGACGATGACCAACAGGGACTTGCCGTTGCGGCTCCATGAGGGTGTTTGCAAAAGTGCCCCACTCCCCGGGTTAGGTAACCGTTCTTTTTCTTTTCCCGTGGCCACATCAATCAGTACAATCGTACAATCACCCACCACAGGTATTTCCACCACAGCTAATGTTTTGCCATCGGGCGAAAGCACCGGAGAAAAGAAACGTGTGTGCCGCTGCAGCATTCTTTCCTTGCCTGTTTGTATATCGTATAGTTTAACTACCGAGTATGAACGGTTGGTCCAACGCACATCCTGCACTTCTTCCGTCCAGGCCAGCAAACCATTGGAGTATGTGATGCGTTCCGAGTTGATGATGCCCGGCGTATGAATTTTCCGTTCATTACCATGTTTATCCACCAACACCCACTGTGCTATTTGTGCAATTCCTGTCTTCTGCACTACAAAAAGAGAATCGTTGATGTATTGCGGCGAACGGTAGCTGGCATACATGTCCGTCGTACGCTGCGTAACCGGTGGAATGCTGTCGTAGCCCGTTTTCTGCTCCTGTTCGTGCCAACGTTGCGTGAGGTCGTCGAATGCATGCCGGTACAATTGTCCGGTCACATAGCCTGTTTCTTTTTTCAGGCCAAGTTTAAAAGGGTACAAAAAGAAGAAATACGGCTCGTGCGCCACATAGTCAACAGTTGTTTCGAAAGTCCGTGGCCCGTACTTTTCGCGTATCCATGAAACCATCTGGTAACCCAATTCGTAATGATCGGGTACATGGTCGCGGTACGAGCCGAACAATGCTTTATCGTATTGTTGGTATTTCCCCGAAAGGGCAATGGTCCGCAATGGCATCTCGAAAGCGGGATTACGTCCGCGCCCGGCGTTGCTCAGCGCCGTTTCGGTAGCTACAGCATCACCTTCAAGGAACCATTTGGGCAACAGGCCTGATACCACGCCCACAGCCTGCTGACCAATGGCAAAACCCAAGGCCTTGGTAAATCCCTGGTTGAGTTTGTCGATCTGCACCACATGCCTGAATTCGTGTACCGCCAACTGATCCTGCCAGTTGTGTGCGTCATTGTCCTGTGGCGGGGTGAGGTACCATTCGGAACGTTTGGGCGCCCACGATACGAAACCATTGGAAAGTACCGGCCGGTTGTGCAACACCACCGATATTTTTTTAGGATAATGATTTAATGTTTTACCCTCAGCTATATAGATATATTCCAGTGTATTGGCAGCACGTTGGCCTGCACTGTCGGCACCAACGGGATAAATCACACGGAAGTGCCCGGTATTGATCTGCCGCCACCGCACAGAAGTCGGCTCTGTGCCCGACTCATAAAACTGTGCGTAAGTGATGTTACCCTGCATCCATGCAAACAACACGGAAAATATAATGAAAGCGGTATGTGATTTGAGCCGGTACGCGATATGATTCATGTATTGGTTTTCACTCAATGAACAACACAAAGAAACACAATGTTTATCAAATATCACCATATTTTATTTAAGTTTGCAAGGTTAATCTGTAGTAAAAAGAAATTTTTGCTGTGATTTTTTGACCACTTTTGCGAATCATTTATAAAGTATTCGATCAAATAATAAAACTCATACATTGGAAAGTATTTTAACTGCCATTGATGTAGATAAACAATATGGCAATACCAAGGTGCTCGACCGGATCAATGCCGACGTTCCGCGCGGAAGCATATATGGTTTGCTGGGCCCTAACGGAGCCGGAAAAACCACCCTGATCCGCATCATTAACCAGATTACGGCGCCCGACAGCGGTGAAGTACGTTTCGAGGGACGGCGCCTGCAACGCAACGATATCAGCCAGATTGGTTATCTTCCCGAAGAACGCGGGTTGTACCGGAAGATGAAAGTAGGCGAACAGGTGTTGTACCTTGCCCGCCTGAAAGGACTTAGCAGTATGGAAGCCCACGAGCGGGTCAACTACTGGTTCGCGAAATTTGAGATACAAAGTTGGTGGAACCGTAAGGTGGAAGAGCTTTCGAAAGGGATGCAGCAGAAAGTACAGTTCATCACTACGGTTTTGCACCGACCTGTATTGTTGATCCTCGATGAGCCATTCAGCGGGTTCGACCCGATCAATGCCGACCTGCTCAAAAACGAGATTCTGCAACTCCGTGAACAGGGCACTACCATCATCCTGTCGACCCACAATATGGCTTCGGTGGAGGAGATGTGCGACTACATATCGCTGATCAACAAATCACGCTGCATCCTGCAAGGCGAGGTAAACCAGATCAGGCACGAATACAAGTCGGGCGAATACGAGTTGTGTTTCGAAGGCGATGGTGTAGCGCTGTTAGAAACACTGGAAGCAGGCGGATGCCGGATCACCAGTCACAAACAGGAGAAACAACAAACCAATATTACCATCCATGCGAGGCCGGGAGCAGGAAACGAATTATTATCGACCGCCATACCGTTGGTCAGGATTGTCTCTTTCAATGAGATGCTCCCAAGCATGAACGAAATTTTCATCCGTAAAGTCAATGAACAACGTTAAAGTTGAATGTTGAAATGTTGGGTAAAGCCACGTAATCTACAATTTTGAATCTTGAATTTTGAATTAAAAAATGAATAAAACCTCAATCATTATACGCCGCGAATACCTGACGCGCATCCGTAAAAAAAGTTTCATCGTGATGACCATCATCGGGCCGATACTCTTTGCAGCCATGCTGGTAACGCCTATGTGGTTCGCCACGATGGAGGATGATGATGTGAAACAGATTGCCGTGCTCGACAGTTCACAACTTTTTATCCATAAAATCCCGGAAACCTCCAAATTCAAATTCACGTATGTGGCCGATGTCAAACTTGAGGATTTCAAGAAAAATCTTTCAAAAACCGAATTTTATGGAATTCTGTACATCCCGTCATATATTACCTATGTACCCCGCGGGGTCGAATTTTACTCCTACAAGCAGCCTCCTGCAAACCTGACGATGCATATTGCCAATGCCATCGAGAAGGAGGTTGAAGCAGATAAACTGAAAGCGCACCATATAAAAAACTTGGATGATATCCTCAAATCGGTAAAAACCCACATCGACATCCGTACCTTCCGGATGTCGGAAGACGGAGTGGAGAAGGAAAGCCACAGTACACTGAACATGTTGGTGGCGTATGGCTCGGCGTTCCTGATTTACATGTTTATCTTCATGTTCGGGGCGCAGGTAATGCGGGGCGTTATCGAAGAAAAAACCAGCCGGATTGTAGAGGTCATCATTTCATCCGTGAAGCCGTTCCAACTGATGATGGGAAAAGTTGTAGGAGTGGCATTGGTCGGATTGACGCAGTTCCTAGCATGGATCATACTGACGGCGGTATTGGTGGTAGTGGCGCAGAGTATTTTCCTGCCCGACCTCACCAAAGAGGCGTTGCAACAGGCAAACGAAGTACAAATAACAGGTTCGCTGGCTGGCAACCAAATCATGCAATCGGCAACGACCGAACAAGCCCGTGAAATCATCGGGATGCTTCAATCTATCAATTTTGGTGTGTTGATCGGCTGTTTCATTTTCTTTTTTATCGGCGGATACCTGTTGTATGGTTCTTTGTTCGCCGCCATCGGTTCGGCAGTGGATACCGACGCCGATACCCAACAATTCATGATGCCTATTACCATTCCGCTGATTGTGGCTATTATGGTGATGTTCAATGCCATGCAAAACCCAGACGGGCCATTGGCTTTCTGGTTTTCCATCATCCCGCTCACTTCGCCTGTGGTGATGATGGCGCGGATACCGTTTGGCGTGCCTTACGGCCAGTTGGCCTTATCCATGGCGCTGCTTATCCTCACATTTTTGGGATCGATATGGCTTTCGGCAAAGATATACCGCACAGGCATACTGATCTATGGTAAAAAACTGACGTATAAAGAATTGTGGAAATGGTTAAAGTACCGTAACTAAAAACCCAGTATGGTTCCTACTTTTTTGAACATGCCTTCTTTTATTTCCTTGTTCACCACAACATTCGGATCTACAATCGACTCCCGCTGACGGATAAATTCATGTTCCACCTCGCCGGTTGAGGTATTGAAGCTGATTTTGCGTCCCCTGTTTCCTCCCACATCCGAGAGGACAATAGGGATTTTGAACTCGTTGAGTATTTCGACGGCAATTCGCGCATTCCTTCTGCCTATATGGAAGTTGGTTGGCCTCCCGGTAAGGACTTCCGCCCCTCCGAATATCTTTGCGACAATATTTTCGTATTTACACCCAAAGTTCAAAAGTTCTTCGAGAATACGTATGGTGGCCAGGTTACCGTATTTCATGGTGGCCAGGTCATGGCCGTTCCACTGGGGTAATATGAAATGATTGATAGCGCCTATCTTTAGTATCGGGTCGTATAAACATACGGAAACGCACGATCCCAACACCGTACTTACCATGTGAGGTGATTTGTCCGCAAAAATATCGGCCGGATACAATAAGTGTTTGGGTAAGGCGATCATGATTTTTTTGAACTGCTATGATATGAAATACGCAAAAAAACGATAAATGTTTCAGCAAGGCCAATTTTAAATACGGGATAAAAATCATTGCTGTATGGAAAAACAATTCCTTGCCAAATGTTGTTTATACATCCATAACCCGGCAAAAAGTTCATTGCCGTGGCTTTTATCGAAGGTTTGACAGATACTAAACCTCGCCCGACATATTTTCAAAAAAAATCAAGTAGTGCATTATCCGGCTTCAGGCTGTGGACGCCACATTGAGACAAAAATAAAATAATTGATAATATGTTGATGTTATGATGTATAAATGGTAACAAAAAAGTATATATCTTTGCCGAAATATTTTGACAGAAGCACGAATTTTTATGGTCAGTATAAAAAAATATAAGATAAGTGACACTTATGTTGATTTTTATTGTATATTTATCCATTCAATTTTGTGTAGGATTTGCCATTTTATACTGAAAATTAAGATATTAACAAAAAATATATACTCATGAGTTATCTAAATTTCGACAAAACCCAATTAGTCAATTTGGAATATTCACTGAATCGTGAAATTTTACGTTCGAACCGTGGAGGTTCATTTTGCAATACGACCATCATTGGGTGCAATACACGGAAATATCACGGTTTATTGGTAAGCCCGGTAAAACAATTCGAAAACAAGCGTTTTGTGTTTCTTTCGTCATTAGACGAAACTGTTGTCCAGCACAACAGCGAATTCAACCTGGGAATACACAAGTATGCAGGCGACGTTTATGACCCCAAAGGCCATAAGTATGTGGTTGATTTTTCGACCGACATTGTTTCCGGCACCCTATACAGGGTAGGAGGCGTTAAGTTATGCAAGGAAAGTTTGCTGGTAGACCAGGAAGAACAAATCCTGTTACGTTATACACTGATGGAAGCTCATTCGCCGACCAAGCTCAGGTTCCGCGCGTTCCTGGCTTTCCGCGACATGCATACGCTCACACATGCAAACCACGATGCCAATACTCATGCTACGCCGATCAAGAACGGTGTGAGCGTGAAGATGTATGAAAATTTGCCCACGTTGTACATGCAATTTTCCAAAGCAGTGGATTTTGTCCCTGTACCCGACTGGTTTTACGGTATCGAGTACCCGAAAGAACAGGAACGCGGTTACGACTATCGCGAAGATTTGTTCGTTCCGGGTTATTTCGAGGTGGACATCAAACCCGACGAAAGTATCATTTTCTCGGCCAGCCTCAAGGAAGAAAGCCCCAACGCATTCAAACGCAAGTTCTCGACCCAACTGGAACGCCGGTTGCCACGGTCGTCCTATATGCATTGTCTCACCAACGCCGCACAGCAATTCATTATCCGTAATGAGGAGGATAAAACAACCGAAGTAATTGCCGGTTATCCTTGGTTCGGCGTGTGGGGACGCGATACGTTCATCGCATTGCCAGGTATCACTTTAGGTATCGACGATTTAAAAACCTGTAAGGAAGTGCTCGACACCATGGTCACCCGGATGGAAGGCGGCTTGTTCCCCAACATGGGAAGCCGCGAAAACCCTGCATTCAACTCGGTTGATGCTCCGCTCTGGTTCTTCTCATCCGTGCAACAATATGCCGAAACCATCGGCCTGACTGCCGCCGTATGGAAACAATACGGGGAAGCAATGAAGACCATCCTTGAAAACTATCGCAACGGCTCGTTGCCTTATAATATCCGCATGCACGACAATGGCTTGATCTATGCCGGACAGGAAGGTAAATCGCTTACATGGATGGATGCCGTTGTCAATGGCAAGGGAGTGACCCCACGCATCGGTTATCCCGTGGAAATACAGGCTCTGTGGTACAACGCGGTGATGTTTACCCTTGCGTTGGCCGAAGAAGCTGGTGACAAGAAATTTGTGAAGGCATGGAAAGACCTGCCCAAACTCATTGCCGATTCATTTGTAAAGGAATTCTGGGATTGCGAAAAAGGTTACTTAGCCGATGTGGTCGATGGCGAAAAGAAAGACTGGTCGATACGTCCCAATCAGGTATTCGCTACCTCATTGCCTTATAGTATGATTGACGACGAAATCAAAAAATCGGTATTAGATATAGTGAACAGCCAGTTGGTAACGCCGCGCGGACTGCGCACCCTTTCGCCCGACGATCCGAATTATAAAGGTATATATGAAGGGACGCAGGAACAACGCGATCTTGCTTACCACCAAGGTACTGTGTGGCCGTGGTTGCTCGAAGGATTTAGCGCCGGTTGGCTGCGTATCCACAAGAAGTCGGGCGTGGCTTATATCGACAGCCTGCTGCATGGGTTCGAAGAAGAAATGACCCAGCACGGTATCGGTACTATTTCCGAGATATACAACGGTGATCCTCCACACCAGGCTAAAGGAGCCATATCCCAGGCTTGGAGTGTTGCCGCGCTGTTGCAAATGTTCAAGATGATTGAAAAATACAGCGCTTGAACCTTAATTTAATGATATTTGAAAAATATAACCCACAAAAATGAACAGCTTATGAAAGTTTTAATGTTTGGATGGGAGTTTCCCCCGCATATTTCGGGTGGATTGGGAACGGCTTGTTATGGGTTAACCAAAGGGATGACTTCTTTTTCCGATGTGGAAATATTGTTTGTTGTGCCCAAAGCGTTTGGGGACGAAACCGGAGACAGCATCGGGTTGATCGGAGCCAACAATATCCAGGTCCGTACCAGTGACATACGAATAGCCGGGTTCCTGAAAAAAATGCAACAAATAGAAATTGGTGTTAACCTGTTGCCTTATGTCGATCCGGAGATGTATGAAAAATACTTCTCGGAGAATTATCATGGCGAAAATAAATTCATCACATCCGACTTTGAAGGAAAGCTTTCGTTTTCGGGAGGTTACGGGCAGAACCTGATGCAGGAGATATTCAACTACGCCTTGGTGGCTGCTACCATTGCCACCGAACAAAGTTTCGATGTTATCCATGCACATGACTGGTTATGCTATCCGGCAGGTATCGCAGCCAAGCATATTTCGGGCAAACCGTTGGTGATCCATGTCCATGCTACCGATTTCGACCGTAGCGGCGGTAGTGTCAACCCGGCAGTGTTCAATATCGAGAAACAAGGTATGGAAGCAGCCGATAGGATTATTACCGTGAGCAACCTCACACGTAACATCGTGATTGAAAAATACGGTATTGCACCCGAAAAGGTAGTGACTGTATACAATGCAGTGGAACCGGTTGAAATGAACGGATCGGCCAAAAATCCGCCACGTGGGAGTTTCGACGAGAAGATCGTTACCTTCCTTGGACGTATTACCATGCAGAAAGGACCGGAGTATTTTATTGAAGCGGCCAACCTGGTGCTCAAAAAGATGAGTAATGTACGGTTTGTAATGGCCGGTAGCGGCGACATGATGAACAAGATGATCCGGCGGGCGGCCCGTTTGGGTATCTGCGACAAATTCAGTTTTACGGGATTCCTCAAGGGCGACGATGTGTACCGGATGTTTGGGTTGAGCGATGTGTATGTCATGCCGTCGGTATCTGAGCCTTTTGGAATTTCACCACTGGAAGCCATGCAATCGGAAGTACCCGTGATTATATCACGGCAGTCGGGCGTTGCCGAAATCCTGAAACACGCTGTAAAAATCGATTTCTGGGATACGCACGCCATGGCCGACGCAATTTACGGGATATTGAATTATCCTGCGCTTCACAATGTATTCAGCAAGCAGGGTAAAAGCGAAGTTGATAACCTGAAATGGGAAACTTCGGCCAAACACGTTAGGGATGTATATTATAGTGTAATTTAGTCTTTTAAAAATATAGTCGTATGAAGAAGATATGCCTTAATTTTCAGATACACCAACCGTTCAGGTTGAAAAGATATCGTTTTTTCAACATCAGCAATGATCATTATTATTATGATGATTATGCCAACGAATCGTACATCCGCCGCATGGCCGAGTTGTCATACCTGCCGACCAACCGGATTTTACTGGATGCTATCAAGGAACATAAAGATAAGTTTAAAGTCTCGTTTTCCTTTTCGGGAACGGTGCTCGACCAATTCAAACTGTATGCCCCTGAGGTATTGGATAGTTTCCGTGCATTAGCCGATACCGGCTGTGTTGAGTTCGTAGGTGGAACCGACGCTTATTCGCTCGCATCGTTGGTAAACAAGGAAGAATTTGTTGCCCAGGTAAACTCGTATAATGAAAAAATAGCCAACCTGTTCGGACAACAAGTTGGTAAGGTTTTCTGCAACAGCAACATGGTCTACAGCAACGATATCGGCGCTATGATCGAGGAAATGGGTTTCCAGGGCGTGCTTACCGAAGGAGCCAAACATATCCTCGGTTGGAAAAGCCCGAATTATGTCTATTGTTCGGCTACCAACCCGCGCCTGAAATTACTGTTGCGTAATTACAAGATGAGCGACGACATCCGTTTCAACTTCTCGGTGCATGCATGGAGTGAATACCCGCTGACAGCCGAAAAATTGGTACATTGGATGGAGTTATTGGACCCGAAAGAAGAAGTGATCAACATCAGCCTCGATTATTCTACTTTTGGAGAAAAGCAATCGGCATCGACAGGCATTTTCGAATTCCTCCGTTACCTGCCGAAAGTAGCAATTAAGAAAAAGTTCGCTTTTACCACACCGACAGAGTTACTCAACCTGCAACCTATTGCACCGCTCAGTATCCACTATCCTATTTCGTGGACGGACGAGGAACGCGACCTTACCGCATGGCGGGGTAATGAATTGCAAGTGGAAGCATTCGATAAATTATATAAGCTGGCCGAACGGGTAAAACAAACTCCCGATCCGAAAGTAAAAGTCGATTGGAAATATTTGCAGGCAAGCGATCATTTCCGTTTTATGAGCACTAAGTTTTATTCTACCGGGCGGCGTACCCCGTACAACCCGTACGAATCGCCTTACGATGCCTTCATCAATTACATGAACGTATTGTCGGATTTCACCATGCAGTTGCAGAAAGTGGATGCTCCCGCTGCAAAAGTGGATGTGAAAGCGCTTGAACTGGAGTTGGTTGAAAAAGACCGCCAATTGAAAATCACCAAGTTACAATTGGATAAGTTGCGGACTACCATTGCCAAAGCAATGCAGGATGACGAGGAAGTAGCGGTAGAAGAACCCGCTAAAAAGGCAGCGCCAAAGAAAGATGCAGCTACCCCGGCTGTAGCTAAGGCAACCAAAGTTGTAGCGGAAGAAAAACCCGTTGCCAAGGCTGCCGCATCTAAAAAAGCAACGACCAAAACCACGGCGGCCAAGACTGCAACAGCTAAAGCAGCAACGCCTAAAAGTAAAACTGCCGCCAAATGACGTAACCAAGTGTAGTCAAAAATTATTTTTCCATAATTTATTAGAAAAAGGATACATGTGAAAACTGTATCCTTTTTCTTTTTGGGTTGTTATAATAGTTACAAGTGACAAGTGACTTGCACAAAGCGCAGTATACGTAGTTCCAGTAATTCTTAATTTTTAATTCTTAATTGCTTTTTAAACTTGTCTCATTCCAGATCATCTAAAAATAAATACGGGCAAAAAAGTAATATGTTGCCCGGAACGCCGGTATACACGGGAACGGTAGATATTGCCCCTAAGACGATGTACGTTTGCTATGACGATGATCACTGCACAACAAAAAACTACCACCAGTTATCCGGATTCGTTCCCGGCGCCTGTAAAGGAAAATACTGGCTGCACATCTGCGGCCTCAACCAAGCTGAACAAATCGCTACGTTGGGAAAAGAGTTGCATCTGCACCCGTTGTTGGTGGAAGATATTTTAAACGTGAACAAGCAACCGAATATCGAGGAATTCGATAATTGCGTTATAGCCATTCTCAAGCATTTTACCCCGGAGAACAGTAAAAATTTGTCTTGGGAACAAATCAGTATCGTGTTGGGAGAGAATTACGTACTATCGTTCCAGGAAAGCGAACAACCAGTATTTATTGAAATCCACCGGGCGCTGGAAGACAATATTGGAAAGATCCGCCATAAAGGGTCCGATTACCTGTTTACATTACTGTTGGACAGAATTGTGGACAGCTACCTTCCCGAAATCGACAAAACAGAAGAACTGCTGGCGGATATGGAGGCCGCAATATTGGAAGATGACAAGGATTCCAATATCCGTGCAATGATATTACAAAACCGGAAACGATACCAGATTCTGAAAAAAGCTGTAGTTCCGCTTAAAGAAGTATTTCCGCGCCTGATGCGGCTCGACAGCAAACTGGTGGAAAAACCCACCACTGCCTACCTCCGTGACGTGCAGGACCATGTAGACTTTGTATCGCGCTCCATAGATTCGTACCACGAAACAATGCTCGGACTAATGAATTTGTATACTTCGACCAACGATTTGAAGATGAACCGCATCATGCAACGACTGACCGTGGTTTCTACGGTGTTTATCCCACTCAGTTTTCTTGTAGGCGTGTGGGGAATGAATTTCGAAATCATGCCCGAACTACACTGGCAATACGGATATATGATCGCATGGGCGGTTTTGCTCGGTACCGGAATCTTTATCTGGATATATTTGAAAAAAAGAATGTACTGAGTAATTGATAATTGATGAGAGGCAATAGCCGATCTCATGAGCGAAGCGAGTAAAGCAAATAATTTTCAACTGTCAATGATCAATTACCTAGATTTTATCCCGGCAAACATTTTATCTGAACGAACGTATAACAATAAAAAAGATAAGTATCCGTTATGTAAAATAAAGTGTTAAACTTGTACTTTTTTTTGTAGTTTTGCATTCTCAAACACAAATATGAATTTGTATAAAATAAGCATTATTGCTCTATGTACTTCGTTGCCTTTATTTTCTGTTGTGGGACAACAGAAAGTTAGTAGTAATCAGATCAATAGCGTGGAAACGGCAGTACCGTTCCTCA
The DNA here is from genome assembly GCA_031547085.1 of Bacteroidales bacterium. GTDB lineage: Bacteria > Bacteroidota > Bacteroidia > Bacteroidales > UBA4181 > JAIRLS01. The sequence goes on along the minus strand of JAVBSH010000261.1, from coordinate 3,113 downwards.
CTATTGCTCCCGATTCGCGTTCATCGGCAATGGGTGATGTTGGAGCTGCCACTTCGCCGGATGTAAATTCGCTGCATTGGAATCCTGCCAAATATGCTTTTATTGAAGCAACCGGTGGTGTTGCCTTATCTTATTCCCCGTGGTTACGCGGATTGGTCAATGATATGAACCTGCTATACCTCACCGGTTATAAGAGAATCGATAATATGCAGGCAATTGCGGCTTCGTTGCGGTACTTTGATATGGGCGATATTAATTTCACTGATATCCAGGGACAGCCGCTATATATCGGGAAACCGAACGAATTTGCCATTGACATGGCTTATTCCCGCAAATTTTCCGATAAAGTAAGCGCAGCGTTGGCATTCCGTTATATCCGTTCCGATATTTCGTCGGGAATATCCCAAGTTGCCGGAATGAAAGCCAAAGCGGGCAACTCTTTTGCCGCCGACATTGCCATGTTTTACAACACGGATATACAACTCGGCGATAAATCGGGTACCTGGGCATTTGGCGTAGATATTTCGAATATCGGGATGAAAATGTCGTATTCCAACGAACAGGAAAAGAACTTCATTCCCATCAACCTGCGTATCGGTACATCAGGCGGGATAAACCTCGACGAATACAATAAGATAACCCTTACCGTCGATTTCAATAAATTGTTGGTGCCAACATCACCGGATGTGGAAAATGGCGAAATCATCGCTGGGAAAGATCCCGATGTAGGAATCGTGCAGGGAATGATCCAGTCGTTTTACGATGCGCCTGGAGGTTTCTCGGAAGAGATGCACGAAATTACCTACGGGTTGGGCGCCGAATATCTTTATAGGGAGGTTTTTGCCCTGCGTGCAGGTTTTTTCCACGAACACCCTACCAAAGGCAACCGCCGATATTTTACCATGGGCGTAGGTTTCAAAATGAATGTACTTGGCATTGACTTTTCATATTTAATACCAGTACAAACAAACAACAACCCGTTGAAAAACACACTAAGATTCACTCTAATATTTAATTTCGGGCATTCTTCAACAAAAACGGCCGTTTGACAATTGAATCGTCAATGATCAATTTAAATGGATACTAATTTAAGGATAGGATTCGGATTTGACGTACACCAATTGGTCGAAGATGTTCCTTTTACATTGGGAGGTATTGTCATTCCCCACGAAAAAGGCTCCATCGGCCATTCGGATGCCGACACATTGATCCATGCCATCTGCGATGCACTGCTGGGCGCCGCCAACCTTGGGGATATCGGGTTGCATTTTCCCGATACCGATCCTGGAATGAAAGGTATCGACAGTAAGATCCTGCTGCAAAAGACCATGAACTTGATCGCCCGCGAAGGTTACGGCATTGTTAACATCGACACTACCGTGTGCCTGCAACAACCCAAGCTGCGGCCGTACATACAGCAAATGAAAGAAACATTGGCTCGCGTGATGGGCATCGCCGAAGGCTGTTTGTCCATTAAAGCCACCACCACCGAAAAATTAGGATTTACCGGACGCGAAGAAGGCGTAGCCGTATATGCTACCGTGCTGATCGGTAAGAAATAGCTACTCCAACGGTTCGGCGTAATATAATCTTCATACAACACTGATTTTTCCCATTGCCAACTCGGACGCAGGGATGGCTAATTGTATGCTGTAGGTAAGGTAGCAACTAGCACTTCACGATAGATGGAATTGGCGATGCACGGCTGTTTTCTGTTGTACTTTGCGTCTTCGCGCCTTTGCCAGAGAATAATCACCCAAAGGCGCGAAGACGCAAAGCAAGAAAAAATACAAATGCACAAGACTTGGCCGTGCGAGGTATAACCGCTCACTCTTCCGGCGGAACAATCGGTTCTTCCTTGTCCGTATCCTTGCCATTCTTACGGCGGATGGCGCGGGCTTTGAGTTGTGTCCTGTAATAATTGTTCAACTGGTTGATTTCATTTACCAGGCCGACATAATCAATATCCTCATGTTCAAAAGCGCAATATTGTATCGCATCGAAAAATTGTCCCAGCGCTTTATTGCATTCCCTGCGCAGGGCGGGTATGTCGATATGCTCCGCCACGCTCTTTTCGGCGATGATTTCACGGAAAAGCGTCTCGTATTCCCTGTTGGCATCGAACATCCGCGCCACGATATCCTGTAAATTAAGCGCTGCAATGGCTGTTTGTATCCCCTGGCCGGCAATAATGTCCTTTTCGAGGTTGTTCAACCGTTCGGTTTCGGTGCTGAGACCGTCGCCGGCTATGGTCTGGGTCTTGTGGCTGTCCAGCAACTCATTGAGCAGTGCGCAGTGGGGTTTGACCTGTGGCAATTCTACATCGACCTGGGCTTTTACTACCCCGCGGAACGCTTTTACCAATGTGTCGCGCTCACTGTCGAGCAGGCCGGCTGCTTCAATTTTCTTGTTCTTGCGGACATACACCTTCATGGCCTGCAACCTGGGCCTGAAACCGCTGAGTATACCGAAACTCCTGCCGAGTTTCATTTCCTGCACGCTGTACTTTTCAGCGATGCTGATGGTTCGTTCCGCTGCCAGCGGGTACTCGTTGTTACGCAGGTTTACATAATGCGGACGTACAATTTTTGTTTTCATTTCAATAATATTTAATTGTAAAGACTTCTCTCCCCATGCGTTTCCCCTTAGGGAAGGGCTCATATAATAAACGGAAAAAGCATTCACATAGTGTGGAGATATGGAAAAAATAGAAATAAATTTCCACAAACGGTGAAAGTGATCAAAAACAAAAATAACACCTTTCACAACCTGTGAAACCTGTAAAAAAAGCAAAAAGGTGTTTTCACAATGTGTGAAAGCGCTTCAAAAAATAAAAATGACATTTCACAAGATGTGGAAATGATTTTAAAAATAAAAAAGTGTTTTCACAGGTTGTGATGGTATCGTTTTTTATATTTTCTGCAGCACCAATTGTTAGTCGGAAATAATTAAAAATAAGACTGTTATGTAATTATCAATCGAGTAGGAGAAACGGGATTAATTCCCGTTTCGACCTCTCACACCACCCGGCATACCGTTCGGTACCAAGGCGGTTCCTTACTTACGATACAATTTTACGGTAGCAATCCATTAGAAAAGGGTAGTTTGCCCGT
>JAVBSH010000184.1:0-12107 GCA_031547085.1 Bacteroidales bacterium | reverse complement strand
GATTTTATCTTTTTCTTTCTTATACATGAGGGTCAGACGATCTAATTCTGAGGGGGATAAGGATAGAGGCATAGATGATTGAATTTTATGTGAACCACAAAAATAAAAATTATCCGAAAACCACTTTCACTTTAGTATAACGCATCACGTTCTTCTTGTGTCAACCTGATTCTATAAGATATTTTTGGCATGAATTTTTTGACAAAAATACAAAATAATACCGTCATCTCATAATTGACGCGACAATAGTACTAAAATCGAATTGTATATAAATTCCTTCAGATGAAGCAAATGGTGGTTTATAACAATACATTGTATCCACAGTATTAAAATACGAGATCCGTTTGTCATCAGGCTTCCCCATAATTTGGATGACTACATGTTTTGACATTCCAATTTCTATTGTTAAGGAATTGATTACATTTTGTTTCGCTTTACGCGCCGATGGAGTGTGATAAAGGAACAAATATGTGATGCCAATTATGAGTATAATTATGATTAAAAAAATCATTTTTCTATACTTATTCATATTATGAAAATTAATGATGTATAATTCTTTGAGGTCCAAATTTGAAGATCATATTTTCAAGAATCCAATGCTGTCAGCCGGGCGGACGAGTCTGTTTTGATTCAAACTATCTTTTCAGCCGGGCTGACGGGACTTTTTTTCCTGGTTTATACCGTCAGCCGTGCTGAAATGACAAATTAATTTTCAACTATATTTTCAGCCGGGCGGATAGGGCTGTTTTTATTAAAATAGCATCGTCAGCCGGGCTGACATGCCGGTTTATATCTTGATTACATTTTCAGCCGGGCAAACCTCTTTATATTATTTCTGACCATCTGTATTTCGCTGGTGTCTTTGTGGCAACATATAAAAAATGTAGTCTATTGATATATAATACATCATTTAAACAATTATTTGGTTGGCCTTGTATTCTGTTATTAACAAAAAAGGGAAACACTTGCCTGCTTCCCTTTATCATATACTTTTTATGTAATATTTTACTTATTTCCTTCCTTCATTTTTGCCAAAGCAAGTTCAGTTTCCGCTTTTACCAAACGTTCAATAAGCGTTGTAAACATTTCGGTCGGATTAAATGTATTATCACCAATAGTGAATCCAACCGAAGAAGTATTTCCAGACATTCTAAAATTTTCGAAAGTGATATTCTTACCTTTTCCCAGTTCCTCGATAGCGTTATCTAAGTCTAATTCTTTTAAAACTTCAATCGAAACGCCCAAAATATTTGCACTTTTCAACAATACATTATCGTCAATGACCTTACGACGTTCGAGTTTGGTAACGCTTGATTGCGCTAAACCCAACTGGTTGGCAAAATCATCCTGTTTGATGTTTTTTGCAGTCCTGAAAAACCTAATGTTTTCACCTTGGTGTGGCATCCTGCCGTCTTTAACTTTTTCCATAGTCCTAAAACCTTTATTCATCCGCAAAGTTAATTAAAATAAACACTAAAACAGTCCGGTTGGGTTGCCTATTATTCTTTCCGGACACCAATAATATTCCCTGCAAATTATAAAGTGATGATTTCAAGCAATTAACGGGGAGTATTTAATTTATTTCCGGGAATAATAAAGTGGATTTAAAACGAATGAAATAGAGAAATAACTGCTTCTTTTGCACTGTTATCAATCGTTGCAGATAAGAAGACAAAATACGTGTTCATTTTTTTCGACAGGATGAACACGATTTACAGTATGTGGGGATAATCGAGTTAATCCTGTCGAAAAAATAAAATATTTTGTCGGTATATAAAGGCTTTAAGCTTTTCAGGAAAAAAGGATATTGGTCTAACTATCGGGTGAATTAAACAGCTACAGAATTATAAAAAAGATTTTTTCCTACTCGCATAAAAACAAGGGGAAAGTGTTAGGGGAAACCACAAACAGGTTTCCTCTTTTTTGATACATTGCAGGGTGAAAATTTTACCGTATTTTTACCCGTGTTTTAGATGTTTAAATTTTGAATCGGAAAACGAAAATAAATGATAATGATTGTCAGATATTTTGCCTAATGTTTGTTGACTGAACGGCTCAGCGTAGCGTCTCGCTACGTTGAAGCTAAAAGCAAGGCTCTTGCCTTGCAAATATGGAAAGCAGGAGCCTACCCGGCTATGCCATTCAGGCGGGCTTTCCTTTTAACACGACAGAGTCTGTAGACTCTGCCGAACGCCGTTGCGCAATCAATAGGCATAGTACCCGATAATTATTTAAATGATTTCGTCTATATTCCCCATCCCACAATGACGGATATGATAAACTTTTCGAAACGCTTTCCAGATCGTAAAAAACCTGGCCAAACCGGTCAACCATCACTTAAATGAATTTTACAGCCATTGATTTTGAGACAGCAGATGACCTGATTCCCTGCGAACTTGGGGTTTGTGTGGTACGTGACGGGGCCATTGCCGAAACCCGTTCGTGGCTTATTAAACCGAGTTGTTACCCGTATATGAACCGCTGGCACCAGAATATCCATGGTATTTCGACATACGACCTGGCTGATGCACCTTATTTTGATGATGTATGGCCGGAAATTGAGCCTTACCTGAAAAATCGGCTACTCGTAGCGCACAACGCAAAGTTTGATATGTCCGTAATGCGCGAAGCGCTGAATCATTACCGGATTATTCCCCCAGAAGCCGACTACCTTTGCAGCGTAAGGCTGGCACGTCGCACATGGCCCGAAATGGAAAGCCACCGCCTCAATGTGCTTTGCCAGCGTTTTGGGATCACTTTCCGCCACCACCGCGCCGGCGACGATGCCGAAGCTTGTGCCCGGATCATGCTGCAAGTCGCTAAAGAAACACAAACAAAAGTATCGGCATCAACATTGCAATTGAGCCTGGATATTTTTCGTCCTCATGGAATGTCTGCCAAGGAAATTGCCCGCGAATTGAAAATAAAACCGCAAAAATTGTAATTTTTTTATCCTGTTTATGGAATTTGACCAGGAAAGTCATCTATAAGGAAAGATTGATTTTTAGTATTCACTCAAATTCTAAACATGATGAAAAATATTTTTGCAAGAACAACTCATTTGGTCATTTTATTGTACCTGATGATGCCGGGAATTCTAATGGCACAAATGATTACCGTTACCGGGAAAGTAACCGAATCGGGAACCGGCGAAGCTATACCCGGAGTAAATATCACGATCAAAGGTTCCAAACGGGGAGTCGTTTCCGACGTGGATGGTAAATACCGCATCGATACTCAAAAGGGAGATATATTGGTATACTCTTTTATAGGATATGAAACTAAAGAAGTAAAAGTGAGCAAAGCAATTCACGATGTAGCAATGGCTCCCTCCGCCGTTGAGCTGGAAGAATGTGTAGTGGTTGCTTTTGGTAGAGCAAAACGTTCTGTTGTCGGCGCTTTGCCAAATGCGCAATACAGCAGGGCTTCGTACTCTGCACCACAAAACACAGAAGAATACAATACCGTGGCTGAGAACCGCTTCAAACCGGCATTGGATGAGCCATTATCCACCTTTTCCATTGATGTGGATGCTGCTTCGTACAGCAACATGCGCCGTTTCGTCAACCAGGGACAGTTACCGCCCAAGGATGCCATCCGTACCGAGGAATTAGTGAATTATTTCAGTTATGGCGATGCGCGTCCCGAAGGCAACGACCCGGTACACATCACCACCGAAATTGGTGAATGCCCCTGGAATAGCTCGCACCGACTGGTACGTATTGGCATCAAAGCCCGTGAAATTGCCGGTGATAACCTGCCTGCTTCCAACTTCGTTTTCCTTGTCGACGTGTCGGGATCGATGTACGGACCTACACGTCTCGATCTGGTGAAGTCATCGCTTAAAATGCTGATCAACAACCTCAGGGATAAAGATAAGGTAGCAATTGTGGTATATGCAGGGGCAGCCGGCGAAGTACTACCATCGACTCCGGGCAGCGACAAGCAGAAAATACGCGAAGCGCTGGATAACCTCACCGCAGGCGGATCGACGGCAGGTGGTGCAGGCATTCAACTGGCATATAAAATTGCCCGGAAGAATTTTATCAAAGATGGCAACAATCGTATCATTTTATGTACTGATGGCGACTTCAATGTCGGTATATCGAGTAATAACGACCTCGAAAGTATGATTGAAACCGAACGCAAAAGCGGTGTTTACCTGACAGTTTTAGGTTACGGCATGGGTAACTACAAGGATAGCAAGATGCAAACCCTGGCCGAAAAAGGAAACGGCAACCATGCGTATATCGACAATATGCAGGAAGCCAACCGTGTATTGGTACAGGAATTCGGTTCAACAATGTATACCGTGGCCAAAGATGTAAAACTACAAATCGAGTTCAATCCCGCCAAGGTACAATCCTACCGCCTGATTGGTTACGAAAGCCGCTTATTGAATAAGGAAGATTTCAATGACGACACCAAGGATGCCGGCGAGATGGGAGCAGGACATTCGGTAGTGGCTTTCTACGAGGTTGTCCCCATTGGGGTTAAAGGTAATGTTCCGGGCAGTGTTGATGAATTAAAATATCAATCGAAGAAAAAGTCCACTGCCAGCATCAATAATGACGCTCCCGATTTGCTGACTGTAAAACTCCGTTACAAACTTCCGGATGAGGACAATAGCCGGAAAATAGAAGTTGTTGTGATAGATGACAGAAAGGACAAGGTGTCGGACGATTTCCGATTTGCAGCATCGGTAGCAATGTTTGGACAATTGTTGCGCGATTCCGATTTCAAAGGCTCAGCTGATTATGACAAAGTCATTGCCCTTGCAGAAACAGGATTGGGAAAAGATTCCAAAGGGTATCGCCGTGAATTTGTCCGGCTGGCCGAAACAGTCAGATCGATGAGCAATTAACCGATTTTCAATTGCAGGAATAATTCATCTTCCCAGCCGGTTTCGGTGCGAAGCCAGTCCTTTTTGGTTCCGGTGATCTCGAAACCGGCTTTGCCGAACAGTTGAACGCTTGCCGTGTTGCTTTCGAGGATATTGCAATACAATTGATGCAGAAACAACACTTTACGGCTATAATCGATCATTTGTAGTATGGCTTCGTAGGCGTAACCTTGTCGGCGGTCATCGGCCGATGCGATGAGGATACCGAGTCCCGCGCGCTGGTGTATCGGGTCAAAATCGAACAAATCGATACTGCCGACAGTACGTACCGGTTTTCCCGTTTCGCGGCAATCAATCATTAACCGCAGTTGCTGGTGTGCGTGTATATCGCTGGGGTTCGATTCGATATATTGTTTTAACTGGTAGCGCGAAAACGGTACCAGCGTATTGCTTACATGCCATACCGTCCGGTCGTTTTCCCAGAGGTACAGTAATGCGAGGTCTTCCGGCTCAACTGCGCGGAGTGTGATGGAGGAATCGGACATCTTTGGGAAGTTGCTTTTATGAAGCAAAAATTTCCATGTTGGCCAATTGCTTTATTTTTGCCTGCATCCAAAGTTTTACTTTATTAATGAAAAGTCCAATCCAAGATAAGATTTTTATCCTGCAGACAAAAGATTTTTCGATAATAAATGGCCTTTGTGTTTGAAAGCATAAGATATTCATTTTTAGTGACTTATTGGGTTATTTAGTGAGACCGCTTCGCTAAGTTTAGGGGTGAAGATAGAAAATGCGATGTTAAGTAAACGACATTGATCACCTTTGTGTTCAGATATATGATTAATAATAGGTGTATATAAACTCCGCGTAATCACTGACGTCTTCCAACACATCATCCGTATAGGACTCACGGTATGTCAATGTCGGGTTGCCTTTGTCGTCTTTGGTTTTGATGACGTACTTGTATGCATATTTAACATCAGCCAATATCGACTTACTGTCATAGTCACCTCCAGAAGGTTTAACTTTCTGTCCGTAATCGTTTAAGGGATATACATCAATGAAGTTGCTTTCAGACCAGTTCTTACCGCCGTCAACGCTATATCTATCTGTCTCTGTCGCAGTTTTGGCGACATCATCATATACCGTGGTTCTTTCATAGATATCTTTCACTGTTTCGCCATTGTCATTGTACCATTTGTCCGTATATTTTATCACCCGGTTCATACTGTCATAAACATATTCACGGGTAGCAGACTTAACCAAGGCTTTAGCAAGATTCATATTATAAGCGGCTTTGAAGGTTACCCAACCCCCGTTATTGAATTCAGTGACGCGTCTTCCTAAAGCGTCACCTTTAACAATTGTACCGTCTATCAGTGTTGCGAGGTAGCCTATGATGGTAATTGTTTTGACATTCCCGAAAAGCCCCGCCGTCACCCGGTCGCTAGCTGTTGCTACTACTTCCTCGGCCGGAGTTTCGTCATCCTTGTTGCACGAGGCCAATACCATGCATCCTGCGGCCATGATGGCCAATGTCCATTTTTTGATCATTTTATTACTGTTTATGTTAAAATTTTATGATTGTCAGGAATAATCTTAGGCATTATTCCTGACAATCATATTATTCTTTATTATTTTGAATTTCTATACCATTCAAAACATTAATAAATACAAGCCTTTCGATTAAATTTAGTAAAAATTAATAAAGTATCATATAGACCTACCGGGTCTGAAAGACCCAGCAGGTCATTTTTTTGACTTGAAACTATCCCAGCGTACCGCCAATCATAAATGTTGCAGCCAGGGCAACAATAGCGTACAACTCAGGGAATACGGCCAAAATTAGGGTTTTACCGAACACGTCGTAACCAGCACCGATACCGGCGATACCATTGGCACAAACTTGTCCCTGGCGGATAGCCGACAACAAACCAACTGTACCCAATGCCAACCCGGCACCAAAGATGGCGGCCGCCTGGAATAAAGTAATATCGGCAACAAGGTAATTAGCCAATAGGAAGTATCCCAAGAAACCGTACAAACCCTGTGTTCCGGGAAGTGCACTCAATACCATATAGTTACCAAAAGCATCAGGATTTTTCTTCATCGCCCCGATGGAGGCATTTCCGGTGATGGTTACACCAATCGAACTTCCAATTCCCGCCAATCCGACCATCAGGCCAATTCCAATGTAAGCTAAAACAATAGGTTGCATAATTTATTGATTTTTAATTTAATTATTTTATTTAGTTACGAGTGACAAGTTACGAGTCGCTCTCATTCTTAATTTTTAATTGCTTTCAATATGTTTCAATGGTTTATACTTCTTACCGCCGCCTTCAAATCCGGCATTTTTATAAAATTCCACAAATGTAAGACGCATCGGGTGGACAAATGCACCTAGCCCGGACATGAAAATATTCAGCGAATGGCCGGCCAACAAAATAACGAGCATCACTATTTGACTCACCACCGGGATATTGCCACTCATCTGCATGGCAAGGTCGTTGAAAACAAAACCCATCACGCCACCGCAAATTCCCAGTGCAAACAAACGGATGTACGACAGGAGGTCGCCCATCACACCGGTCACCATGTTGTAGGTATTCCACAGCCCGGTACCGACATTGATCAGTGGGTTGCGCCCAGGTGTATTCATCAGGAAAATGAGCAATAATGAAATGCCTGCGATGACATAGCATGAATAATGTGCTACATTAGGTAGAAGCAAGATTTTTTTGGATTCAAGGAATAAAATACCGCCGCTTATGATCAACATCAACCAACCCCAAGTTTCCAAGGAATAAACCCAACCATTGCGTCGAATGATCCCGCACGCTTTGACGATCATCCCGAACATTATCTGTACACCGCCTAAAATCAATGCCAGATAGAACATTTTATTAGAATCGAGCATGAACTTTTTGAATGAAACCAGCCAAGACCAGTTTGCACCTAACAACGATATCCCGAAAAATGTACCGCCAATGGTACCGCAAACCATGGTGGCTGCTCCCAATATCGCCACCAACGACAAGATCGGTTTCATCGAAGGTTTTACACGCGGCCTTGCAATCAACGCCGCAAGAAGCAGCAATAAACCGTATCCCGCATCGCCGAGGCAAAGCCCAAAAAACAACATGTAAAAAGGCGCAAAAAACGGCGTCAAGTCCAATTCATGGTAATTCGGGAAATCATACAATTCGCCGATCGGCTCGAATAACCGGGAAAACCAATTATTTTTCAGCAAAATAGGGACAGAATTATCGTCCTTGTCCGGAGTTTCGCCCACATAATAAACATCCTGTTTTTCAAGCGCTTTTATTAGTTCCGGTTCTTTTGCTTCAGGTACCCAGCCTTCGAGCAGGATCAACTTTTCATCCGCTTTTTTCTCCGTTTGTAAGTGAACCTTGTTTAGGTCAATATTTTCGAGCAATTGCCGTTGCACCTCTTTCAAGTTGTTGAGGTGTTCCACAGCAAGTGTATTAAGCTGTTTATCTAATTCCTCCACTTGCTTCTGGTTCTCCTGCAAGGCTGTTTGTAGCTGTCCGAGCGATTGATCGGAGATACGCATCTTTTCGGCATCGGGTTCTTCTTCAAAACCGACAGGTGTAACCGTTACAAAGTAAATGACCGTACCTGTGCGTGTAACTTCCACCACATCGAACTTATCCGTCCATTCAGGATTAAATTCGCGTTCGCGGCACGAATAGAATTTCAACTGACGGCCTGCCTGCTCCAACTTTTTAAGCATCTCCAGGTCGAAATCACCCCATGCGACCATGTTGCCGATTTCCTTTTGAAGGATTTGCTGTTGCGCCTTCAATTGTTCATCCTGCGCCTTTAACTGCTCGTATGCAGCCAATACTTTCATACCATCCGCTGACAGGTCAACCGGTTTCAGCGCCACATCCTTTTGTTCGTCCAATCTACGTTGCAACGAACGGATGGTGTTTTTCAGCGAATCGGTTGTAACCAATTGCCCGCGTAGGTCGGTTGCATCGTCGGGGATACCTTTCTGCTTCTCCACGATGTGAACCACACCCGCTTGCTGTATGCTTTCCAGAAATTCATTATAGGTCTTATAATAAATCAGGAAGCTGTATTTCTTCATTTTCTCAACCATAACTCTTATGAGTGACGGGTGACAGATGACGGGTGACAGGTAACAAGCTTTAACTTGTCACTCGTCACTCGTCACTCGTCACCGTTTGTTTAGATTTCATGATTTTTTGCGATGACTTCGACAGATTCTCCTCGTCTTCCATAAACCGCTTGATCTTACGAATAGCGTCTTCGAACCCCGGAATCTGTACCTTTTCAAAAAGATTTACCTTTTGGGTGGTCTTTTTACGGGCATGTTCCAGCAAGTCGATCTTCATAACGCAGAACTCGTATTCAACGCCCGTTTTGGCCAACGTTTGCAGCAAGCGAATGCCATCCAGGTACCATTTCGGACTGTTGAACAGGCTGAACGGACGTGTAGCAAATACCACCTCGTCGAGTACCGGTACCCGTATCCCTGCAATCTTCCGTGCCGACAATTGTACATCCTGCACCGAAATAAGCGAGGGCTCAAACTCATTCCACAAGGCCGCCATTTTTTCATACGACCCGATTTGCGCCTCGAACTTTTGTTTTAGTTCTACCGCCTCGTCTTTCGCCCGTTTTACCTCCATCCGCAATGCACTTTCTTTGTTCTTGATGGTCGGCAACGAACGCAACCGCATCTTCAACTGCTTTTCAATGCCTTGAAGCGAGGTTTTGTTATATTGAAATTTGATGGCCATTACATTTTTGATTTTTGATTGTCGATTTTTGATTTAATTGTTGTAACAGTGACACAACAATTACTCAAAAGAATATATGAGTAACATACATTTCGAGCTTTGTTAATCAATTTGGTGACACCCCTGAAAAAGTCCTGTCCAATGTCATATGTATCAACTATGTTCATGAACTGGTTACGTTGTTTTTTCTATTCTTGTTTATTATTGCTAATAATAAAATGATAAAAAATACAAGATGATTACTTATCATTTTTCGTGATGAAAAATCATTACAATTAATAAGGACAACAAGACAAATAACAAGCGTAAATACTGTAATTATCAGAATATTATTTGTTTTTTTCATGGGTAGATGGAATTATTTTTTAACTATTTAATCTTCTCTCCAATACTTCGATACCAATTCTTGCTTGATATTCACTTCTTCGGGCTTGAAATGCTTGGCAAACAGCGTCCATGCCTCATCAAGCATTTCGGTGGTATTGATGTTCACATCAATGGCCAACAGGTTATTTGAATAATCCTTGGCAAAAGCCAATGCACGTTCGTCGTAATTACTCAGGTCGAAACCGTTTTCGAGCTTCGTTTTGGCGTTGGCGGCATCGGAGAAAAGACGCACGGCAGCATTCATCACCTGCGGATGGTCTTCACGTGTCTTTTTACCGATCACCAACTGCTTCAAACGCGAGAGGCTGCGGAACGGGTCAACAATGACCTTCCCAATGTCTGTATCGCGGCGGAGGAACAACTGTCCTTCAGTGATGTATCCTGTATTGTCGGGTACGGCATGCGTGATGTCGCCTCCCGAAAGCGTAGTCACCGCAATAATGGTAATGGAACCGCCGTCGGGGAACTGCACCGCCTTTTCGTAAATCTTGGCCAGGTCGGAATAGAGCGAACCGGGCATCGAGTCCTTCGACGGGATCTGGTCCATACGGTTGGACACGATGGAAAGCGCGTCGGCGTATGAGCTCATGTCGGTGAGCAGCACCAACACCTTTTCGTGCTTGTCTACCGCGAAATATTCAGCGGCGGTAAGCGCCATGTCGGGGATCAGGAGGCGTTCTACCGGAGGGTCTTCGGTCGTATTCACGAAACTGATGATGCGGTCGAGTGAACCGGCATTGCTGAACACGTTCTTGAAAAACAGGTAATCGTCGTTGGCCAAACCCATCCCGCCAAGGATGATCTTATCTGTTTCGGCACGCAACGCCACCGTAGCCATCACCTGGTTAAACGGCTGGTCGGGGTCGGCAAAGAACGGAATCTTCTGTCCAGTCACCAGCGTGTTGTTCAAGTCGATACCTGCAATACCTGTAGCAATCAGCTCCGAAGGCTGTTTACGACGCACTGGGTTCACCGACGGGCCGCCGATTTCTCGTTCTTCACCTTCGGGAACGGGGCCTCCGTCGATGGGTGTACCGAACGCATTGAAGAAACGTCCTGCCAATTGCGGACCTACTTTCAATGTAGGCGCTTTACCCAGGAATACTACTTCGGCGTTGGTACGGATACCTTCGGTGCCACGAAAGACCTGCAAGGTAACTTCGTCGCCGTTGATTTTCACCACCTGTGCCAAAGCCCCATCCACGGTTGCCAACTCGTCGTAACCGATACCCGACGCTTTCAACATGCAGGTAGCCTTGGTAATCTGGCTGATTTGTGTATATATTTTCTGAAATGCTTTTGCCATAATCAATTTTTGATTTTTGATTTTCTATTTTTGATTAATGGAACGCTGATGACACGGATTTAACAGATCTTCGCTGATTTGTTTTAGATTAACATTAACTAAAATCCGTATCAATCCTTCTAATCAGTGTCATCCGCGTTCCATTCACGTGTTCTATACCGCCTTTTCTTTCACATGGTCTTCCAATTCCTTCTCGAAACTGGCAAACTCTGCCGATTGGAATGCAGAATAGTTCATCTGTTTGCAGATATTGATCATTTTCTTAAAATAATCCATGACATCGGCAAATGCAGAGAATTCAAATTCGGTACGGCAAATACGCATGATGAGGTCGACCATGTATTTCTGACGCTCGATAGGCGTTACAGCATCAGTTTCGTCGAAAGCATCCTGTTGTAAAATCACAAAGTCGATCAATTCCGACTTCCAGAAAGTGATATGGTAAGTAATCGGCACACCGTCATCACCGAGGATATTGATCTGTTCGGCAATCTCTTTACCACGCTGCATACGGGTTTTCAGTTCGTTTACCGTATCAATCCAGTCGGGCGAAACACGTTTACTGATGTATTCTGCAAATTCGGGATATTCCAAGTATTTCGAATAACTGTCGATCGGGTTTACAGCAGGGTAACGTTTTTTGTCGGCACGATCCTGTTCCAATGCAAAGAAACAACGCGCCACCTTCTTGGTGTTTTCGGTTACCGGCTCCTTGAGGTTACCACCCGCAGGCGACACCGTACCGATGAAGGTGATGGAGCCTGTAGCGCCGTTGGAC
>JAVBSH010000205.1:0-11809 GCA_031547085.1 Bacteroidales bacterium | reverse complement strand
ATCGTGAAGCCGGTGAACGTGAACGGCGTATATACGATAAATGCTTTTGTGATGATGAACCTGCCGATCCCGAAAACCAAATTTTCGTTGAATAATACCTTATCGGCAAATTACGGCAATAGCGTCAATTATTCGAACGGTTTGGAAAACAAGACCAGGAACACGGGCCTTAACGAGACCTTCCGGTTGACTTATCGCAACGATTGGCTGGAAACGAGCGGCTCGTATCGTCTGAGCTACAATCGCGCCAATTATTCGTTGCAGGACAAGGCCACTACCGATTATTTCAATCACCGCGTGGCCGGCGATGTATTCATCAATCTGCCGTGGAGTTTTATCCTTTCGAGCAACGTCAATTACTATTTTTACAAGGGTTACGGCGATAATTACAATCGCGACATGACGCTTTGGAATGCCGACCTGTCGAAGCAGATTTTCAAAAACAAACGCGGCACCATCAAGTTGAGTGTTTACGACATCCTGAAAGAGAACCGGAGCGACGTGCGCACCACTACCGACAATTATGTGGAAGATGTACGGTCGAATACCTTGGGACGGTTTGCCATGATCAGTTTCATGTATCGATTCAATTCGTTCGGCGGCTCGAATAGCGGCAATTCCGACAGGTCGCGCGACGGTATGCCGCGCCGGTTAGAAGGCGGCGGCCCGCCTCCGGGCATGAGGGACGGCGGCGGTAGCAGTAATATGCCGACCCGATGGAGTAATTGATAGCTCTCCGGAAGCGCCATTTTATCGGGGCAACCGCATCAAAAACTTTGCCCACAAATTACACGAACCTTTAGCTCGGCGAAGCCAATTTTCGCTAATTAGAATTTCAGCAAAGCTGAAATTCATTCGTATTAACATAAAATTCGTGTTCATTCGTGTAATTCGTGGATAAAAAATGAACACAAATTATAAAACGAAGTGGTGCGTTGGGACAGGTGAAAGCACCTATTGGCATAAAACGAAAAAAGAGCGGTTCTCCCGAACGGCTCTTTTCAATTACTAACATTTACAACTACTAACTTATGAGAAAAACTACTGCTACTATGAAACTAATTACATAGTATCAAATACCATGCCAAACTGGATTGAAAAATGAAATTATTATTGAGTTTGATACGAATTTAAACTAAAAGTATAATATGTGTTCGGAATACATTTATCCGTTTTAATTGTTCATGATCAAACTTCAGGTGTTTTACCATATATTTCATGTACTTTTGTTGCTTTGTAAATCATTATTAATGAGAGCATCTTTTTTTCTTTGCCTGTTCCTGTATCCATTTATATATATACAGTCGCAGGAACATTATGCGCAGATTCCCGATTGGTACAAGGACTACGATGTCAAATTCTATAAAATAGATATTGAAGCAGACAACACCACCACTGACGTGAAAGGGTGCGCCGAAGTGACGGCGGAAGTCATGGTATCCGGGTTGAAGCAATTTACACTGGAATTGGCCGAAGCTATTCATGTCGACTCCGTTTGGATGAATCATCAGAAGGTATCGTTTCGTCGCGACGGGGATTATTTGCATGCCATTTGTCCGGCACCGCTTCAAGTTGGGGCTTTGTGTGATGTGAAAGTTTTCTACGCTGCGGTTGATATCAAGGCCGACGGATTCTTCTCTGCGATCAGTAACCGGGCGGATAATTCGTGGAATGTTCCTGTGACGTGGACACTTTCCGAACCGACAAATGCTAAGAACTGGTTTCCCTGCAAACAATATCTTCCCGACAAAGCAGACTCAGCACATATATTCATTACCGTGCCACAAGGTTTGAAAGCAGGTGCGCCCGGTGTCCTCACCGCCATTACGCCCATGCCCGGGAACAAGTTCCGTTACGAATGGAAAACCCGCTACCCGGTGGCTTACTACTTGCTATCGTTTGCCGTAGCCGACTATCAGGATTACACGATATACGCCCATCCCAAAGGCGTGGACAAACCCGTGCCGGTGCAGAACTATATATACAACCGCAATGGATACCTTGATGCACACAAGGCCGTCATCGATACGACCGCCGCATTGATCGAACTGTTTTCAGAATTGTACCTACCGTATCCCTTTGCCAATGAAAAGTACGGGCATTGCGTAGCTCCGATGGGGGGCGGTATGGAGCACCAGACGATGACTACCCTTTCCGATTTTGATTTCCTGTTGGTGGCACACGAATTGGCGCACCAGTGGTTTGGCGATCTGGTGACTTGCGCATCGTTTCAAGATGTATGGATCAACGAGGGCTTCACTACCTATACGGAATACCTGGCCCTTGAACGGATGGCTTCGCGCGAAAAGGCGCTGGGTTGGATGCGTGAGGCACATGCAATAGCAACCTGGTCGCAAAGCGGTTCGGTATTTGTGCCTGCCGAATCGGCCGACGATACATGGCGTATTTTCAGCATGAGCCTTAGCTACAAGAAAGGGGCGGTATTGGTACACAACATCCGTCGAATCATCAACAACGATGAAAAGTTTTTCGAAATCCTGCGTGGCTTCTTGCGTCAATACAGTTTCTCTGTTGCTACGGGGATGGATTTCAAGCAATTTGCCGAAAAACAGTCCGGCATTGACTTTACCGACTTTTTTGACCAGTGGTATTTTGGCGAAGGCTTTCCTATTTTTGATATATCATGGAAAAAAGGTAACGGGGAAATCGAAATCCTGGTAGAACATACCGGTTCGGCATCTTCCACCCCATTGTTCAAGGTGGATCTGGATGCAAGGATCATGAAAGCAGACGGAACCGATACTATAATAAATATACCTGTCCGTACCAACCACGATATATTCAGGATTAAGATAGCAGGTAATATAACCGGCATCGAAATCGACCCGGATTACTATGTTCTAAAACAGTTGCAAAGCAATACATTGGTTCGCGATCTACCTACAAACGACCGGTTTGTCCGGTGTAATACACGTATCAAGAGGAAACAGAACCTGGAAGTGGCCTTTGCTTCGGAAGCTGACCGCAACTGCGTAATAAAACTAACCGATGCGAACAACGAAAAGGTATTTACGGAAATGGCCGTCAAGCGGAAAAAAGAAGTTGTCATTCCGATGGAACAATATCCTAACGGGACATATATATTATATGTACAAGATGGCAAACAACAATACATCCGCAAGATTGTTAAATCCACATATTAGGATGATAAATTGCGACGGCGGTCCGGAAATCCGGTGTTGTATACATCCCGGAATTTTCGTATCTTGCGCATGAATTCATCCTAATAACATAGCCGATGAGGACAGAATCAGACAAAATATTTGTAGGCCGCGAAACAGAACGCAAATACAGGGCTTTACTGCGAGCAGGAAAAACCGCGCTTCAACCCGACGGGCATAAAGATATTCGCAAGGCGTTCCATATGGTTTTGCAGGTGTGCGACAAAGACGGGAAATTATACGGGCAGCCTGCACTGGATTTTGGACTCGATCTGGCGCTGATTGCCGTTGAGGAACTGGGACTTCGGAAATCGTCCGTGTTGGCTTCATTGCTTTATCATTTTATTCCGGGTGGATTGATCACCCAGAGCCAGGTACGTGAAAATTTCGGAGAAAAAGTAGCTATAGTCTCCGGCGAACTGGCTCAGATTTCGGGAATTAGTGTAAACGACACCATCCATCAGGCTGAGAATTTCCGGAATATGCTTCTGGCCATGGTCACCGACATCAGTGTGATCCTGATCAAGCTGGGCGAACGCCTGAAACTGATGCGCATATTGGATCAGTTTCCCGAAAATAAACGATACCAGTTTGCTTCCGACACTTTTTACCTTTTTGCCCCGTTGGCACACCGTTTAGGTTTGTACAACATCAAAACAGAGATGGAGGATTTGTCGTTGAGGCAGATACAGCCCGAAGCCTATCAAACCATTACCCGTAAGCTGGCCGAAACTACTGCCAAGCGTAACCGTTTCATCCGCGAATTCATCCAGCCGATCAATGATGAGCTGGCCCGGCAGGGACTTGATTTCTCTATCAAGGCAAGGCTTAAATCCGTATATTCCATCTATAATAAAATGGTGAAACAAGGTGTCGACTTCGAGGAAGTGTACGACCTGTTTGCCATACGTATCATCCTCAATTCGCTGCCAGCCAAAGAAAAATCCGATTGCTGGCACGTGTACTCTGTGGTTACCGACTTTTACCAACCCAACCCGCTCAGGATGCGCGACTGGATATCGGTACCAAAAAGCAATGGTTACGAGTCGTTGCATACCACGGTAGTGGGGCCTGATGGCCGCTGGGTGGAAGTACAGATACGTACCATGCGTATGGATGAGGTGGCCGAGAAGGGTTTAGCCGCACACTGGAAATATAAGGGCGGCCAGGCCGACGAGCATATGGAAAAGCTATTGGCACAGATACGCGAAAGTCTCGAATCGCCCGATGCTGAGTTGTCCGAACGGTTGGACAACATGAAACTGAACCTATACTCGAAGGAAATATTCGTGTTCACTCCGAAGGGGGACTTGCGTAAATTGCCGGTCGGTTCCACCGTGCTCGATTTTGCTTTCGATATCCATTCGGGTTTGGGCGCCACCTGTGTGGGAGCGAAGGTCAACGGCAAAAATGTTCCCATCCGCTATGTGCTCCAGAATGGCGACCGTGTGGAAATCAATACCTTCAAAAATCAGCGCCCCAATGCCGACTGGCTCTCGTTTGTGGTTACCTCCAAGGCGCGTAACCGGATTAAGGTACTATTGAAGGATGAGGAACGCAAAATCTCGGAACAGGGACGCGAGATACTGGCCCGTCGTTTCAAAAACTGGAAAATGATACTGGATGACAATGTATTGAAGGTCATCCAGAAAATGTATAAGGTGAAAACCTACACTGAAGTATATGCTTTGGCGGTCGATGACAAGATCGATTATTCGGCTCTCAAGGAACAGCTTTTGGGGAAGGGGGAGAAACAGAAAGCGCCCGAAAAAATCGACGAACAAGCCGTGGTGAAATTGGCCAGGCCGCGCCAGGGCAAAGAGAACGGAAAGGATTTTGTGATCATCGACGGCGTGCTTGGCGGGTGGGACTACAAGCTCGCCAAATGCTGCGGCCCGGTATACGGCGACCGCATCTTTGCCTTTGTCACCATCAATGAGGGGGTGAAGATACACCGTGCAAATTGTCCCAATGCCAAGCAGTTGGCCGAAAAATTCGGATACCGTATCCTCGATGCCAAGTGGTTGGCTACCGACCAGGATTCGTTGTATCAGGCTGACCTGTGGGTAACGGGCTACGACGAGATCGGCGTGGCAAACCGCCTCACCGATGTTATCTCCAAGGAGATGAATACGCAAATCCGTTCATTGGCATTGCATACCAACGACGGCATTTTCGAAGGAACCATATCTATCCTTGTAAAAGATACCGGTTCGCTCGATATGCTTATTAACAGGGTGAGAAAGGTGAAAGGGATCATCAGCGCCACCAGGACGGCGACATAATTATATCAGGATTCTTTTACCATCATCCGGTTTTGGTAATGTATCGAACCTTTTACAGGTCGTTGTGTTTCTTTTGGATAGATTTATTTTTTTATATATCCTTCGGTTTGTTTTAAATAAATAGGAAAAATATCTATATTTTTGTCATATTTTGTAACCAAGTCCGGTTTTCTCCGTATACAGAAGGGAATAATTAAATCATGTTTGTTTAAAAACATCACTATTTAGGTCTTTTTATTTTTGCAAATGAAATCATTTATCCATTTTTAACTATGCGATATACCCGTTTTTCAATGTACTTACTGGTTGGCGGCGCTTGTATGTTTTTGTGCCCTTCGTGCAGCACTTGCAGCAGGCAGCAAACAGTAGAAGATATAACGATAGATCTGGCCGATTTGGCTATTGATTCGAGCTATGTCAATATGGCTCAAAAGGTGTTTTATGCATTACCGACGCCCATTGAGGTATCCATGCTGATTAAGAATGCCGGCATTCCTTTTCAGCAGACACTGTTGAACGACCCGGCAAACGCATCGAAATACCTGACACATCAGAAGATGGCGCTCAACTTTGGTGCGTATGTCACCGACCTGACTTATGCAGGGCTTTATGAACAGACACAGACGGTGTTGCGTTACAAATTGGCGTTGCAGCAGTTAACCGAAGGGCTGGGCTTGCAGTCGACTATTGACTCCGATGCTTTGAAAAAATTAGAAGACAATATCAATGATAAAAGTGAAGTGATGCGGATCATTTCCGACATGTATGCATCCTGTACGGCCTCGTTGAATGAGAGTGACCGTTATTCCCTGACAATGGCCATGTTGGCCGGCGGATGGGTAGAAGGAATGTATATCGCTACCAGCATGACCGACGAAGGGCTCGCTTCAACCGAAAACAGGATGAAACAGTTAGTGGTAGACCAGAAATTGACTTTCGATATGATGTGGCGCGTCATGAGCGACCTGAAAAGTAATTCCGATATTGCCGGCCTGATGTCCGAAATGACTGAACTTGCACAACTTTTTGATAAGATCAGCGTCAACCAGACCCCGAATACCGTGACTGTCGAAGGAGAGACCAGCAATATTAAATCCTCGACCATCAATAATGTCACCCCGGAAATGTTTGCGAAAATCAAGAACCAGATACAAATCTTACGTCATAACTTTACAAAAAGATAAACCACTATGCGACAAAAACATATATCGGCTTTAGCCATTGTTTTGGTTTTATTTGCGATGGCATTTTCGTCACTTGATGCTAGGGCGCAGTGTAAAGCATTTGTAAAAAGCACTTGTCTTCCCCAATTGGCACCGTACATACACGATGGCAGCTATCAGGCTGTGATGATGAGCGAGGGTGAAGAAGCGGAAGTTTATAAAACCATATTTGCAGGACAGCAATACCGTTTATATATATGTATTGATGGTAAATTGTCTAATGCCGAATTCGTTGTTTCCGACATTCACCGGAACATCCTGTTCGACAGCCGTAAGAATGGAAATGTGCGGAAATGGGATTTCAAACCCGATGCCAGCCAGCAGATCAAAGTAACGATCCGTATTCCCAAACCCAAAAAACAGACCGACAAGGAAGAGGAACTTGCATTTGGATGTGTGGGCGTGCTTTTCGGATTGTTGGAACAGTAGTTTGGCAAGAAGTTCTGTTTGAAAACGGCGACCTTGGTATTAATGATTCGAAAAGCATGGGATTAATTGTCATAGAAGGATTGGACGGAGCGGGTAAGTCGACCCAGATCAATAAACTGCACGACTTCCTGACATCGCACGGCCATCGTTGTCGCCTGTTGCACTTTCCGCGTACCGACAGTCCCGTATACGGTGAGTTGATTGCCCGTTTTCTCCGTGGGGAATTGGGCGATATCCACGAGGTAAACCCGTATCTGGTAGCCTTAATGTATGCCGGCGATCGGTTCGACTTCAAACCTGTGCTGGAGGGATGGTTGCGCGATGGTGACATGGTGCTGCTCGACCGCTACGTATATTCCAACGTGGCTTACCAGTGCGCTAAAATAAAAAACGAAGAAGAAAACAGGGCCTTGCGCAAATGGATACTTCACCTCGAGTTCGAGTATCATCATTTGCCCAAACCCGACCTGAATATCTTTCTAGATGTACCTTTCTTGTTTACCCGGCAAAAACTGACAGACAGCAGGCTAGGAGAGGAGCGGCAATATTTGCAGGGAAAAAAGGATATACATGAAGCCGATCTTGACTTTCAGGAAAATGTACGCAACACCTATCTATCCCTTTCGGGTGAAGACGGTTTCGTGAAGATTGATTGTGGTAACGATCAAGCAATATTGCCTATCGATCAGATATTTAGTAAAGTGTTGAATGTAATAAACGAAAAAGTTTTATTTTAATTATATGAACGTGAAAAGATTAGTAGTCATAGCGCTCGTATTTGCTTACTTTTGTCCACTGATGGGGCAACTATATGATTTCGACGAGGTTGAACGGGCTCGTATGGCCAAGGCAAAAGCGAAGACGCAAACTCAATGGACACATAACTTTGTTGATGGGAAACCTTCTGCAAAAGGATATAAATCGTCCGTCACCAAATACAACGTAAAGGGGAATGCTACCGAGATTACCAATTACAATGAAGAAGGTAAAATCATTTCGATAGTGATATACCAATACGATAGCCGCGATAACAAAGTGAATTATGAACGTTATCAGGGTAACCGCGAAAAATTGCAATACAGCCAGAAAACCGTATACGATACCAATGGCAATAAAGCCAAAGAATATGGATTTGATGGTGCTACTATGTACAACAATGCTTATCAATACGATAACGCAGGTAAACTTGCAGGAATTGAATATACGGTAGACAATGCCGTTGTTGAGAAACGCAAATTGACCCACTCGGGCAGCAAAACCGAAATTCAGATATTTAATGCCAGCAACAGTTTGACATTCAAGCAGGAAAATACATACAATGCCAAAGGTGCATTAGTGGAAGAAATAAAGACGGGTGGTAAGGGAGATATCATCCATACGGTTGATTTCCAGTACAACAACGTAGGTGGTTTAAAGGAAGAAATCAAGAAACGCGCCGGCGAGAAGTTAGATTACCAAAAACTGTACTATTACGACAGCGCCAATCGTCCTGTAAAGGAAGAAACAGTTAACCTGGACGGTTCGAAATATGTTTCGCACGAATACCAATACAACAACTTGGGTGATTTGATGTTGGAATCGTGGAAGAAAAATGATAGGGCAAAAGAATCGTCGTCGAAAAAAATTACCTACGACTCCAAAGGCCTTTATACGGAAATGGATTGTTATTTCGCATCATATCAGTTAAGGACTTTATATAAATATACATACGAATTTTATTAGATAATTTTTTGTTTCAGTTTTTGTGGGATTAATGTGAATGGGCGTTCGGCTGGGGTTTTGCTCCGGCCGAACGTGTGTATTTAGCCTGAATAATCCAGGTTAGATTTGGCTGGTCTGCATATTGGTTTTTTTTATACATTTGCCGGGCAAAAAGAGCCGGGCGGCAATTATTTATATCCCGGTTCGACGAAGACTTCAATCATACGATGAACAGAATAATCAAAAAAGAATTTCTTTCCGGAAATGTATTCCGGATGGAGATAGAAGTTCCACGTATTGCCCAAAGCCGTAAGGCCGGGCATTTTGTAATCATCCGTATCGGCGAGGGCGGCGAACGCATTCCCCTGACCATTGCCGATGCCGACGAAACACGCGGCACCATTACACTGATTGTGCAAAAAGTGGGATGTACATCTGCCAAACTGTCGAAGTTGGAGGAAGGCGACCATATTCAGGATGTGGTAGGTCCGTTGGGAAATGCCACCCATATCGAAAAAGTCGGTACGGTATTATGTGCCGGCGGTGGTGTGGGCATTGCTCCGTTGTATCCCATTGTGCAGGGTTTTAAGCGTGCCGGCAACCGTGTCGTAACCGTATTGGCTGCCCGTAGCGCCGACTTGTTAATCCTGGAAAATGAAATGGCCGGATTTTCAGATGAACTGATCGTTATGACCGACGACGGTTCGCGCGGAAGGAAGGGATTGGTTACTGCCGGAATGGAAGAAGTCATCCAGCGTGAGAAAGTGAACCAGGCTGTTGTGATTGGGCCGGCGGTAATGATGAAATTTGCTGCCATGACCACCCAAAAATACAACATTCCTACCATGGCCAGCCTCAACACCATCATGGTCGACGGTACGGGCATGTGCGGCGCTTGCCGGTGCTCGGTGGGCGACAAAACCAAGTTCGTATGCGTTGATGGGCCTGAATTCGATGCACATCAGGTGGATTTCGACGAAATGCTGCAACGCCTCGGTGCATATAAAGACGAAGAAATGGCGGCATACCAACAATATCTTAATAATTGACAATTGATAATTGATAATTAGTGCAAAGCGCAGATAATCAATATTAAATAATAGGGTTTAATATTCCGGGGTTCAAGTTGGGCAAAGCCATATAACCCGGAACTCAAAATCCGAAACCCGAACCGAGCTTGCGAGCTCATTGCAGATAAACTCAAAATATAGAAATGGAAGTTTCCGAATATTTGAAAGCCGAACGAAGCCAGCCGTGGCGCGAAGAATTGCGTAAAACGGTAAAAAACGCTGAGAGGACCAAACGTGAGCGTGTGGTGATGCCCGAACAGGATCCGGTGGTACGTGCTGCCAACCAGAAAGAAGTGAACCTGGGACTCAGCAGGGAGCAGGCCATGGACGAAGCTGTACGTTGCCTGGATTGTGTCGATCCGACATGCATCACAGGATGTCCGGTAAACATCAATATCCCGAAATTCATCAAATACATCGAGGCCGGACAATTCCTCGATGCTGCACGGACATTAAAAGAAACCAATGCATTGCCGGCGGTTTGCGGGCGTGTTTGCCCGCAGGAAGTACAGTGCGAATCAAAATGTTTCTATACCCAGAAGCTTAAGAAACCGGCAGTGGCCATCGGTAACCTCGAACGCTTTGCTGCCGATTACGAACGCGAGTCGGGCAAAATATCTGTTCCCGAAGTGGCTGTATCCAACGGCATCAAGGTAGCCGTGGTCGGTTCAGGCCCGGCAGGTCTGGCGGCTGCGGGCGATTTGGCCAAGTACGGGTACGATGTTTCCGTTTTCGAGGCATTGCACGAAATTGGCGGCGTGTTGAAATACGGTATCCCCGAGTTCCGCCTTCCCAACATCATTGTGGATGTGGAGATTGAAAACCTCCGGAAAATGGGCGTTCATTTCGAGCCAAACTTCATCGTGGGCAAGACCAGTGATTTCGATACTTTGCGTGCCGAAGGCTACAACGCATTTTTTATCGGCAGTGGCGCCGGATTACCCAACTTCATGAATATTCCGGGCGAAAACTACATCGGTGTCTTTTCGTCTAACGAATACTTGACCCGTGTGAACCTGATGGGGGCTGCACGTCCCGAATGCGACACGCCCGTGCTGAGCGGCCGTAATGTTGCGGTGATCGGCGGAGGCAATACAGCCATGGACAGCGTCCGGACAGCCAAACGCCTCGGTGCGGCGCGTGCCATGATCATCTATCGCCGTTCGATGGACGAGATGCCCGCCCGGGTGGAAGAGATACACCATGCACAACAGGAAGGTGTAGAGTTTATGTGCCTGCACAACCCTGTGGAATATCTGGCCGATAAGAAAGGCCGCGTCAACCGGATGATCGTACAGAAGATGGAGCTTGGCGAGCCTGATGCTTCGGGGCGCCGGCGTCCGGTACCGATGGAAGGTTCGGAGTTCCCGGTTGATGTGGATACAGTGGTGGTGAGCGTCGGCGTGTCACCCAATCCTTTGATTGCCCATGCCTTGCCGTCACTCGAAGTGTCGCGCTGGGGCACACTGGTGGTCAATCCCGAAACCATGCAGACATCCATTCCCGACATGTTTGCCGGTGGTGACATCGTGAGGGGAGGAGCTACCGTCATTCTGGCCATGGGCGATGGCCAGCGTGCAGCCGCAGGCATGCACAAGCGCCTGACAGGAAAATGACCTGCCGGGTCTTCTGGATAAGTAATTGACAATTGATCATCGATCATTGACAATTCACTTCCTTGCCCGACTACGCCCGTCTGACCGGACGGGCAGGAAATCAGACAGGTCTTTTTTCATTATGGAAAGGAGAAACTGATATAGAAATTACTGATACTGATCCAATGTCGTTTACTTAAGCTATAAAGTCTTGTAATTCATATAGTATTTTCTTGGTGGATGGAAATTTCTTTCCACATGCCTTCCTAGTCGGATTGGTTCCCTTGTCCTGTAAACCAAGTCGTCCAAGTGCTGTAAAGCCTG
>JAVBSH010000138.1:0-34117 GCA_031547085.1 Bacteroidales bacterium | reverse complement strand
TAAATGCAAAACGATTGTCAGCGACTGCTCTTTCGCTCTGCTTGATGGTCAATTTGACGGATTTTGCAGGCTCAATACCTATCGGTTCTTCAACTGCCACCATCTTAATATTGAATTCCCGTTGCGTTCCCACAACGATTTTTTCCTGAGTCATATAACCTATAAAAGAGAATCGCAAAATTGTATTTTCAGGAACGACCAATGAAAATCTCCCATTATGATCCGATGTTGTACCTTTGTTTGTTCCCTTTACAGCAATTGATGCACCTGGCAACGAAGCGCCTAAATCGTCGGTCACAATGCCCGAAACACGCACAGTGTCTATTTCCGCTGCCTGTAATCCGGAGGTTATCACCCAAGCGAGGATCATGGCAACCATCATTATATATCTTTTCTTCATTGTATAGTATCCTGATTCGTGCCGGGCACAACGTTTAAATGATTATACTTAGTGTAAGGAACATGTTCAAAATAAAATTCCTATTCCTGATGAGCATGCCCGTTAGGCAACAACGTCAATAGAGTGATCGAACGTCTACACCTCAATTCTCCGTAGGAGATAAGCATTCGGATTCTTCTTCGGTTAATGCCTTAAAGGGCAACGGAAACGTGTGCATTCGTGGCTATTGACGTGAAATACCTGACGGGCTATTTAAAATATGGATATTGACATTTTTTGGGATATTATTTTGTTTTCAGGCCTTAGCTTGAAGATTCATACAATAATTTCGAATGTACGAGGAGACAGCGTTCGGCAGAGTCTCCAGACTCCGCCATGCTAAAAAGAAAGCTCTTGCTTTCCATAAAACAAGGCAGGAGCCTTGCTTTTAGCTTCGACATGGCGAAGACGCCACGCCGAACGTTGCTTCGGAAAATTTGAGATGGACCTTTTATTTCGAGTATGAATAACACAGGTTAGAAAAGTTAAGGCGTTACGAAATATTTTTCAATACTTTTCTCAAAATCAGTTGAAGACGTACCAGTATTGTCGAAAATTCTGGTATATCCAAAATTATTGGTGATCACTTTGCCGTCTTTGCCAATCAGTACATATCGCGGTATACCATTGAATTTGAATAGCTGCCGCATGTGGTTCCATTCGGAATCGTTAAGCAATACGCTGTTGTACAGGCCAAATTCCTGAACTAACTGTTCGTAACGATCTTTGGGGGTATCTCCACAAAAGTATAACATGGTAAAATCGGGGCTATCCTTATATTTTTCACGCTCCGGTTTCAATTCTTTAATGCCGTGTATGCAGGGACCGCACCAAATTGCCCAGAAATCAATGAGTACCATCTTTCCGGTGTATGGTTCAATTATTTTCCTGAACAAGTCGGTTGCTTTACCCTCAGGCAGAACATAACCCTGATTTTCGAACCTGCTTGCATATATGCTTTCGGCTTCGTCGCGAAGCAATGGCCAGGTTAATACATTGGATTTGATGTAGTCTATATAAATACGGGCCGACGACTGTCCGAAATCGTTTTTATCATTGTTCAGTAGACCATTCAATGACCTGACCAGCGCCGTTTGATAAAAAAATCCGGCTTGCAGTCCATGTTGCTCCAGTTTGCTTGCTTTGGTGTTCCATTCTTTAATTTTCTGGTATGCTTTAAACGTTACCGGAATATTGGGATATTTCTTTTCAATATTGTCCCAGCTTGCTTTTAATAGATGATCTATGCTGTCAGTCGACCAGGCATTCCCAAGGTTCCTGAATTTCTCCTTCTGGAGTTCAATATATCCTGTCAAATCAGGATTTGTTTCTGCCAATCCCGATTTGATAAATCCATCGTCCATAATGTCACTAAAAGCGTCACTGCCGGAAAAAATATCACAATATTCGTACCTGTTGATAAACGTACTGAAAGAAACGGAAGCTGTAATTACAGGTTCATCGGGTATTGCCTTTATGAAATCATAACGTCCGCGAGGTATGGAGTCGCTTGAAGCCATTATCATGTACACGCCGTCAACAACTTGCGCCTTTTTATATTTCATTGCATTGATCTTTGAGAATATCAGGACTTCATAATCCATCATCATCTCGTTTTTGGCCAATTGATGCGTTAAAGGAAGAAAGGCTTTTTGTTTTAATGCTTTATCGAGCAAGCGTATCGCCGAATCCCTTGCGGGTGTCAGGCAAGATACGACTTCTTCAACATTTTCAAATTCCCTATTGTTGAAATTCTCCATTTTAATTTTCCTTAACTCGTACAGTTCGTTGTTAAGCCTGCCGGTAGCGCCGGTAAAAAATGATTTTGTCAATTCAAAATCCCGACTTTTATTACGGTTGGCCAACCAATCTTCCCAATCCAGTACTAAGGCGGTAGTGAGTCCCGGCTCAAAATACGGTGTTAAACGGGCTTTACCTATATTCATGTAAGGTCGCGCAGGTGCGTTTAATTCAAACTCTACCTGGAACCACCCGGTGCTATCCGGCTCAATAACGTACGGCGCATCTTCCCGTGTAAATTCATTGCTTGTATAAATGATTCCCGTAACATTCGAATGATCCTGCTTTGGATCGTATCCCTTGATATATCCTGCAAAACGCGCTTTACCACCAGATACGAAAGAGTTCCTGGGGTCGGGCTCTTTCCGGGCATCAGCCGCGATCAGGTCTTTTAATCTCTTCTCGTTTTGCCGGTCATTTCCATAAACGTCTGCAACAATCAAACACAGAATAAGACTCATCAATAATGTTGAACTTTTCATCGTATTGAATATTAGAATTTGATTTGATAAAAAAGATTGTCACTCCTTACGGTAATTGATACAGCGGTCATTTTTCCAACGCTTTATTGATTCCCGGCAGGAAATCTCCAACGCCCCGGAAACGAGAAGGCGATACCTTGTTGCCGTTTTTGTCGAGCAGGACATATTGAGGCACAGAATTTTCATTCACGCCAAGCCGCTCTTTCATGTAATTGAGCTGACTGCTGGTGAGACGATAATGTTCGCCCGACAGTTCCGGAATCATCAAACGCCAGGTATCCATGGGCGACGTTTCATTGGTGAGGTAAACAAAAGCAACCTTATCGGGGTCGAATTTGCTTTTGTGCGGTGCAAACTGTTCGTTGTCTGAACGGCACGGTCCACACCACGTTGCCCACACATCGACTAATACCACCTTGCCTTTCTCCTTACCGATGATGGCATCGAAAAGCTCTTCATTTTCTTTGCCTTGCACATCGTGGATGCGATAGTCCTGCCGCGACTTGTTGGATTCGATCCGGGCCAGCAATTTTTCGTTTTGGGCAAGTATGACTTGAGCAAAAACAGGCTCTTTCATCTGTTTCAGAAGTTCAATGTTCGCCTCTGTCAGTGTTCTCTTCCGATCAAACGGTTCGCATATTTCTTGACATTCCATCAAATCGAAAAACAATCCTTCTGAAATCCCGATGATATCGGCTGCAGGCGTTTTTGTCCGCTCATTATTGATGGTAATAAACCTGCTTTGGTTCAAAGCGTTAAAATATCTTGTAAAATACAGGGAGATAGGATTGTTCACCGGTAAATCCTTCAAAAACGAATAGTATTCCTTATCCAATTCAATACGTTCAATTGTATAACTTTTCGTTACACTGATCATTCCTGTAACCGGGTCTTTGATGGTGTCTCCCGGTGCGCTCATGTTTTTCGCAGTACTGATATTATGACTGATATCGAACAGATTAGTTGCAGCCAGGTAATCTAAATTCATCTTGAAAAATTCTTTCATTTTACGCGTCAGAAAAGGATGGGTGTCAATGTCGGCAAAACACTCTTTTTTGGCATTCATCACACGTTCCTTGTATTCAGACGGAGTCAATTTGGCAATTTCTGCGCTCATGCTACCAACGGATTTGTTAATTTTTGCGGAATAACGATTGTAATCCGCATCATAGTATAGGTTGTTGATTTCTGCATTGGCTCCTGCAAAATAGAAAATTTTGGCGTCTGTTTGTTGGTCGTACCGCAGGTGTGCCTTTTTCCTGAAATGAGCAGGCAAGTCGTAACACAAAAGTGTCTTTTCGCCGGGTGACAGTACCATGTCGCCTGTAACAAGGACTTTGTCATGATTACCAGCCCTCGTAAAATTGAAGTAATCGAGTTTATCCGTATTTCCGGAAACAATACAAAACCAAACCTGCCGCGATACTGTCATCGGGACGGCAATTTCGAAGGTTCCATCGTCGTTCACATCCGCAAAAAGACTTTCCCTGCGGGTTCCCAAGATGATATTGTCGGGAGTAACCTCAATACAAAGTTTCATTTCGGGTTTGTATCCTGCAAAAATGCCTTTCAGCCAGGCGTATTCAACTGTCCACTTGGGCGCTTCCAGGCCTTTCCCGTCATCTTTAATCGTGGCGGCTTTTATAAACTCCGCAGGAATATGAGCAGTCGAAGGCTTACTGTTCTTTTTCGGCCTTTTAAGTTCTATGTCCCAAATCATCCAGTCCTTTGAGCGGGTACACAAGTCAAAACGTTCCGTTTTGGCCGGGATGGGCGGGAAAACCAAAGAAAAAACATATTCCCCGTTCTCATCCGTATCCATTCTTTTTCCGAATTCAAGATTTTCGGTTTGTTGCAGAGGATATTCCTTTTCGCCGACTTCCAGGTAAATGTCTTTGTCTACATTGACGATACCAAAATAATATCCTCTGACATGCAGGGTTGTTGCCTTGTTGTCGATAACGATTTTTTCTATTTCGAAACGATCATTAATTCTTGCGCTGAATGCAGGATGTTCTACAACGATTTCCTTTGCAGACATTTGTCCGGCTATGAGCAGGATGCTCAAAATTGTTAAAATGTGTGTTTTCATGATATTAGCTTATTATTTACTATTTGCCTATATTTTGATATTAGAATAATACAATTAACATTTCTCCGCAATCTTCACAATTAGAAAAACATCCTAAAGTTATCATTGGGTTATCTATCCGGATTTCTTCCTTCAAAATAGGTTCTAAAACCGGTTGTTTTAGCGTACCGGAATCTACAGGAGCAGGACAAGTTAAATCTATTTTTTTTATGATGAGTTCACACAAACCTGTTGATTCTTCAATACAAGTTCCGGTGCAAATGATACCTGTTAGCCCGTCTTTAGTATCAGGGATGCGTAAGTTTCTTACTGCCACCGTTTTTGCCACTTGTTGAATATTGGGGTTTCCGGAAAATAGCAAAAATTTTCTAACATCCCCATTTTCTAATTTGTATTGAACAAATGCAGCAAAGCCATCAATAACAGTGATATATTCGATATTGGTTATTTCAAATTCATTTTTTTGACCTTCATTGATTGAGTTTAAGAATACTGCGATATTAGATTTCAGAGTGTTGATATCTTTTGCTATTTCAACTCCATTGGGAGATACAAGATTTAATGATGATGTTTTTGATGTACTCTCGCATCCGGAGGTAAGAATAATAAAAAATAGAAAATAGAAAATTTTACTTTTCATATTCAACTATATTTAATTCAATATTTTAATTCTCATTTTTTATTCAAATCCAATTTTTCTAAATACTGTATGCGTTGTCGACTTTTCAGGTTATTGTCGGAGTATTCGACATTGCACACAACTCTTAAGGATACGCAACGGTTATACAAAAATACCTATGCACATAAGGAATATCTGATTGTATCTATCTTATTTTTTGACAGTGCTTTAAACTTTAGTTTTTGTTTTTACCATTTCAGAGTTTGACAAAGTTATAAATATTTTGGTTATCACGTATCGCCGATAAGAGATAAAGTTTATCAAAGTTGACCTAAGTTTACCAAACTTATCTAAAATTCAGAACAACCGCATCAAATATCGAGTATTTTTTTCATATATCCCAAATCCAAAGCTGCCTTATATTGTCTCTTCTTTAAACTAAATTTATCATTTGCATTTGTGATCATTTGCAGAGCAAATTTTCTAACGATTGATAGATTTTCAGGGGCATTTCCTGTTCTTGCCCTGTATTGATCCTCTTTAAAAGTGACATCCAAATGCCAATGAAAATTTACATAATAATCTAACTCAATAATCCGGTTTAAGCAACATTTTTAATTATTTACAAATAGAAAGATCATGATGAGACTTGTGTGAAAAAGATTTTGGTATTTTTATTGCATCTTTGTAATGTTTTGTCGTAAAACGGGTAATTTATCGAAAAATAGTTTATAGTCCAAAAAACCAAACACTTAAAAGATGAAAATAGTAAAGACAATCGCTTGTGTCATCCTTTTCTCCGGGCTAGCATCATGCGCGTCCGGCCCTGCAGTAAATGTCGAATGCGTCCACAGACCGGCAACCGTTTCGGCCAATGCACATTATACCTGTAACCGGGCGCCACTGCAACCCCTGCATTTTGTGAAGTTGCCCGTAGGATCTATACAACCGGACGGCTGGCTGAAGGAATACCTTAACCGCCAATGCGACGGGCTTACCGGGCATCTGGGCGAGATCAGCGCATGGTTGCAAAAGGACGGTAACGCGTGGCTCAGTCCCGACGGCAAGGGTGAATATGGGTGGGAAGAAGTGCCCTATTGGTTGAAAGGATACGCCAACTTGGGGTATATCCTGAAAGATGAAAAAATAATCGCCGAATCCAAAATATGGCTTGAAGCCGTATTGAGTAGCCAACGCGAAGACGGTTACTTCGGGCCGTGGATCGAAAAACGTGGAAAACCAGACCTGTGGGGCAATATGATCATGTTGTGGTGCCTGCAATCGTATTACGAATATTCCAACGATCAACGGGTAATCCCGTTCATGACCAAATACTTCCGGTGGCAACTATCGCTTCCAGATGATCTGTTCCTCAAAGATTACTGGGAAAACAGCCGGGGCGGCGATAACCTCTATAGCGTCTATTGGTTATACAACATCACCGGCGACCAATGGTTACTCGACCTTGCCGCCAAGACACACCGCAACACTGCCGACTGGCGGCAGGACACCCGGTTACCCAACTGGCACAATGTAAATATTGCACAGTGTTTCCGCGAACCGGCCACCTGGTGGATGCAGAGCAGGGACTCGGCAGACCTGTGCGCTACATACAACAATTTCTGGCTGATACGCCGCACTTTTGGACAGGTTCCCGGCGGTATGTTCGGTGGCGACGAGAACAGCCGCCTCGGATATATCGATCCCCGCCAGGGAGTGGAAACATGCGGGATGGTGGAACAGATGGCTTCGGACGAGATGCTTCTCCGCTTTACCGGCGATCCGTTCTGGGCTGATCATTGCGAGGAGGTAGCTTTTAATACTTATCCGGCAGCCACCATGCCCGATTTCAAATCGTTGCGTTACATCACATCGCCCAATATGGTGACTGCAGACGGAAAGAACCATCACCCGGGTATCGACAACCGCGGCCCTTTTTTGATGATGAACCCGTTCAGCAGCCGTTGCTGCCAACATAACCATACACAGGGATGGCCGTATTATGCCGAACACCTTTGGCTGGCGACACCCGACAACGGATTGGCAGCTGTTCTTTTCAATTCATGCGTGGTAACGGCTAAGGTTGCCGACGGTACGGAAGTAACCATTACCGAAGAAACCAACTACCCTTTCGAAGAACAGGTGCGTATGCGTATCAATACGGAAAAGGAAACAAAATTTCCACTGTATGTGCGCATTCCTGCATGGACAAAAAATGCCCGCCTCAAGGTCAACGGTAAACCAATCAATTCCGGACTGACGCCCGGAACGTATGCCCGGGTCGAACGGGTATGGAAAGATGGTGACAAACTGGACATTGATTTTCCGATGTCTGTCCATGTCCGTCAATGGTCTGTTAATCAGAACAGCATCAGTGTCAATTACGGGCCGTTGACATTCTCACTGAAAATCGACGAACAGTACGAAAAACGCGATAGTAAGGAAACCGCTATCGGCGATTCTCGCTGGCAGGAAGGCGCCGACGCCACCAAATGGCCTTCGTGGGAGATACGTGCCAACAGCGCATGGAACTACGGGCTACAATGCAACCTGGCACATCCCGAACAGTCATTTAAAGTGGTCAAAAAAGCATGGCCCCAGGATAATTTCCCGTTTACGGTGGATCATGTACCCATAGAGATCAAAGCCAAAGGACGAAAAATTCCTTCGTGGGGTATCGATCAGTTCAGCCTGTGTGCTGTGCTACCGTCATACCCTGCAAAAACTGCCGGGCCTTTGGAAGATATCACCTTGATACCGATGGGAGCGGCAAGACTGAGGATTTCGGCATTTCCGCCAGCTATGCCGACCAAATGAGTATCGCCAATTAAGTAATTGAAAAAGGAAATGAGCGCTTGCCCGTCTGGTCAGACAGGTAAGCGCACTAAATCAATATGGCACATCACAGCGTTGGCTATTTGTCACCAATTAATCTGTGTGAAGTATAAATCACACCAAGGCCAAGAAATGAATAATACAGCGACTCAGGGTATATTGGTAATCAATCCATAGCAACTCCAAGAGAGCCGAGTGCCAACGTAAAAGCAGCCATAATAGAAAAACGTGTTGTCCGTTGTCTTTTGGTTGGAGACACAACGACACCCAATAGTTCGTTCCGGCTGATGGCTAACCTGTCGAACCTGATGTTTTTACCTATCACCTTTCCCTGCAAATTTGAATTCAGACATAGGGCTTTAACATAAATCGAATCATTGTCGAAAGATAACAATTCTCTTACTTGCAAATAGGTAGCACCTCCACTCCATTTATTTTCGATGAGCCGATGATGAAAATAATATCGAGAAATGGGATCAACCTCATATTTCTGATAAAATGTTATTACCAAGCCTTTTACTTCAACATCCAAGCTCTTTCGTTTTAAATCTAAAAAAATGTGTGATGTAACATATTGTTGTTTCAATGAGTCAATTGCTATATACCTCGAAGGCAATCCCATCCCAATTGTTTCTGATTTCCAAAGGGAAATGATCAATATCAATAATAAAACCTTTTTCATACTTACGATTTTCAAAAATGAAATACGAATAATATGCATAAACACTCTGTTTCGCCATGTTGAACCAACCAAATAGAGACCTACATATATAGAACGTATGATCATTATTCAGGGGGCTTCGCTTTTAACACGGAATAGTCTCAAAACTACACCGAACACAGCTATTCAACCGTATAGGTACTTTGCGAATAATCATATTTCAAAAATACCTCCAAATATAACCAATATATCAATTGGTACAGGGGCATAAGGATATAATCACAGCAACCGCATCAAAATGAAGTGTGTAAACATTTATAATTCGTGTTCATTTTTCATCCACGAGTTAACACGAATAAACTTCAGTAAAACTGAAATTTTAATTAGTAAAACAAAGTTTCCAGTAGGAAAAAATTTGAAGCATCAGTAATTGGATAATAGCTATTTGTAAAGGTTATAAAACACTATACCCAAGCCGTTAAAAGCCTGGGCACAGTAAAAAAAATATTTTTCACTATTAGTCTCCTACAATCTTACCAAAGTCTTCCTCTAATGGTCTGTTATTCAAGAAATCAAATAAGGTTAGACGACGAACGGTGTAATAGTAATTCCAGTATGACTGCAATTCGGACATATAGCTCATTTTAGCGGCATCCTTATCGGAGTCGGCGATATTAAGATCGGTTACACTCACTTTGCCAATCTTGTATCGCTCGTAAGATATGTCATACCCCTTTTGAGCAATAGTATCAGCCTTAGCAGCAATTCGCACCTGATTTTCCTGCATGTTAAACTGCATCACCTGTAAGTATACATTCTGCTTAAAATCCGTTTCATTTTGCTGCATTTGAACTTGTACCACTTCTAATTGCGATTGCGCATTGCGATAACTGTTCTTGGCCTGGTTCCAGTCGAGTATTGGTACACGTATACCAATACTTACACCTTCGCGGTCGTCAAATGCCGGCTTGTATGCATCTTGGAACTCGTATCCTGTTTTATTCAACCCGAACGAAGCGTCAAAACTCATCGTAATACCTTTCTGTGATTTGGTCTGCGCCACAGTTCTTTCAGCCTCGAGAATCTGGCGGTTATACGAGATAATATCTGGGCTTTGCGACATGGCATGATCCACTGCCTTTTCGTAAGGGACCTGCAGGCCGGGCAATTCAAAACCAATTTGCAATATAATCTCGACATTGTCTTTAAATCCCAAAAACGAACGCAGTTGGCTTTGCTTCGCCTCAATGTCAATCTTGGCTTTATTCAGCTTGCTTTCAGCTTGCATGTACCTTAATTCCATTTGTAGCAAGGCGTCTTCAGCGATGATCCCGTTTTGATAACGCCCTTGCGAAATTTCATAAAGCGTTTTGCTATTGGTAAAATTCGTCTTAGCCATGTTGAGGCTCACCTGCGCTAATGCCAATGCAAAGAAATAATCAACAGCCCTTGACGAAACAGTTTCCATCTGTACGATATAGTTTTGTTGGGCTTCCTGATAGCGTAAAGGTTCTATTTTTTTCAACCATTTATATTGGTTGTAACCGTTCAGTGGTTGCGAAAATGACAACCGGATGGGCGATGTTGTATATTGTGTGCCAAAATCACTGTCGTCATCCAGGTTTTGTATCCGCGAGAAGTTACTTCCCAATGATATGGTCCCCCCGGTAAATCCCACATTTTGTGAAAGGTCCAATCCTGCTGTGGATGTAAAAGTATTTGCTTTTGCTTCCGTAATTTTCAGATTACCGTCACTGTCGGCAGACTGTACCGTACGTATTGAATGGTCGTATGTGGTAGGATTGGTCGAAAAAGTAAGTTTTGGCAAAAAATTAGCCTTGTACTCCATAAAACTAAAATAACTGGCACGAAAACGATGAC
Organism: Bacteroidales bacterium; assembly: GCA_031547085.1. GTDB lineage: Bacteria > Bacteroidota > Bacteroidia > Bacteroidales > UBA4181 > JAIRLS01. Next base: position 23,308 of record JAVBSH010000138.1, on the reverse strand, counting down.
GCGCCATGATGGCATTGGGCGACTGCTCTTTTGCCAATTGCACCACATCTTCGAGGGTAAACGTATACTTGGGACCGGATGCTTGTTGCGTCTGGGCGGTTAAACTTCCCACAGATAAAATCAGACTAACGAAAATCAAAAAAATACGGTTCATCAAAAACAGTGTATATTATGTTAAATTCTATTTTTCATCATTGCTACAAATCACAGCGAATATCGTGCCTAAAATGATAATTTACTATTGAACAAAATGTTATGATTTGCCCGGTTTCGAAACCTGTTGCAAAATCGAACAGTGTTGTTGCAAAACCGAACAGTGTTCCTATCTTACGGTCTTACACGTCTTACCATCTTACGGTCTTCTCACTCGTACCTCAACGATTCGATCGGATCCCTTTCGGAAGCACGTTTGGCCGGGGAATAACCAAAAATAATCCCGATGGTGGCAGAGACAATGAAAGAAACCACTACGGATATGAACGACACAATGGTAAGGATATCGGCAATTTTGGTAATCAACCAAGAGGCTACAACTCCGAGGATCACACCGATCAGTCCACCGCTAACACTGATCAACACAGCTTCGGCCAAAAATTGGACGATGATATCCTTCTTCTTCGCCCCAATAGCCATACGTGTGCCTATTTCTTTGATACGTTCCATCACCGAAGCAAACATGATGTTCATGATGCCGATACCGCCTACCAGCAATGAAATGCCGGCAATGGCGCCCAACACGATGTTAAAGATTTCCTTGGTGCGTTGCTGCTGTTTGAGCAAAAGTTCAGGCACCGTGATCTCAAAATCCTTTACTTCGGAATGGCGGCGCAACATCATACGGCTCAGTACTTCAACAGTGGGGGCCAACTGTTCGGTTTCGGTCACTTGCACCACAATCTTATCCAATTGATGATAGTTTTTACTGGTTTCGGAGGTACTGACGGATGAAACCATCATACGTCCGCGACGCATGGAAGTTCCGGTTGATTTCTGATTGACCAGTGCACGGTTTTTGAAACGCATCAGCATGGTTTTAGCAGGGATGTATACATTATCATTGATCACATTGACCCCTGTCTGCTGGTGCCCGGTAACCGTAATATTACTGCGTTCGAGCACACCGATTACTTTCAGCCACACATCACCGAATTTGATGTATTGCCCGACAGGATCGACCTGATTAAAAAAACGGCTACGGATGTTGGCCCCAATCACACATACCGCCAGTCCGTTTTCTTCCTGATGTTCGTCAAATACAAAACCCTGGCTCAGCGGTAATTCATAAAGTTCGAAAAATTCACGGGAAACACCGATTACTTTGGCTTGTTCGCGGATACCGTTCTGGACGACAAATGAATTGAATGATATCTCAGGGCTGAGTTTTTTTACCGATGAAATCATTTCACGGATAGCTTCGGCATCAGCAATGGTGAGTCCACGCGAGAATTTTTTCTTTTTAGCAGCATCGGCAGCACTTGTCGATTCACTGCTACTTTCTTCATCTTCGTTTTGGGGTAACACGGGAGTGATAATAATATTATTGACACCCACCATTTTGATCTGTTCGAGTATTTCCTGTTGGGCGCCGTTGCCAATGGCCATCATGCTGATTACAGCCGCAACACCGAATATAATCCCCAAAGCCGTAAGTATGGAACGGAGCTTATTCGAGAGGATTGATTCTACAGCGATATGTATATCATGCATGTATCTTTTGAGAAAGCGCATGTCCTATTTTGTTTTGTTATTCAATAATCGGATATCCATTTATCACTGCGGTTGCCTGGCTCCGCCACCTTGCGGCATTCCGGGACGGCCTCCACGCATTTGGCGGGCTTTCTTTTCTTCGGCAGCTTTACGTTCCTGTTCTTCTTTTTCTTTTTTCTTTTCCAAGGCACGTTGCTTGATAATCGGTATCAAATCTTCGCCAGACATTTTCCATGTATTGGCACCTTCGGGAACAGACACATACACTTTTTCGCCAGCAGTCAAACCTTGTTCGACCACAATTTCATTTTCGTTCGATTCGCCCAGTACCACTACCTGTTTGGTATGGTTGGTTTTATATACAAACGGAATACTATCCTGACTGTATACGGCGTCGATAGGGATGTAAGCGACATCGCTCAATGTGTTGATCACAATGGAATTACTGGTAGTCATGGACGGACGCATGATAGGATCCGATTCGTTCACTTGTATGACTACTTCGAATACCTTTGCATCGGTATTGGCCAATTGTTCGCCGATATCGGCCACAGAAGTGATTAAACCGGTATATTTTTTATCGGGAAACGCATCTACGCCAATACGCACCTGTTGCCCTCTCTTTACCTTGCTGATATCGATCTCGTTAACATATGTTTTCGAGATCATTACCGAAAGATCGGGCAGAGTGGCGACAATATTGTCCCATGGACTGATAGATGATCCGGTTTTACGCTTTTGTCCGCCCCACTCACGATAGTAAATCACCATACCTTTTTTAGGTGCACGGATGGTAAACCCGGCCAACAGGTCGAGCATCTGCTGGCGGCGGCGCACCTGGCGTGCCAGGTCGATATCCGCTTCGGTCATATTGGCTTTGTTTTGTTGCACTTTGAGGGCATAATTGGCATGGGCTTGCTCCAGCGAACGTTTTGATTTATCAAGGTCTATTTCAGCCTGACGGATAGTGGCTGGCGGTTCAAATTTCGACTGTTCGAGCTTGATTTCTGCTTCTTCCACTGCAAATGTCTTGTTGAGCAGGTCGTCACGCAACCCCTGCAAAGTCATGGTTGTATCTAAACGTGTAGTAAGGCATCTCGATTCGGCTTTTTCAATGGCATCTTCCACATCCAACAACGAGTTTCCGGCAGTACTGCGGTCTATTTCGGCCACATAGTCACCAGAATCCACCACTGTACCTTCCACTACCAAGTCCTGGATCTTGTAATCGCCAAAACGGAATACTCCGGAACGCAAATCGGGCCCCACAATATTTTCAGAGTTTTTGGCCTGCAATTCACCGGTAACTGTTACCAAAACTTCAAACTCGCCCTGGGCAACCTTGACAACCAATTCAGCATCGGCCTTTTTCTTACTCTTATTAAACCAAAAAATAGCACCAACTACCACTACGGCTGCGGCAACTATCCAAATATACTTTTTCTTCATTCGTATTAACTGACTTTATTTTTCGATAATATACTTCCATAAACAATATGTGTGTATTTTTTGAAATATCCGCCGGATTAACATACGGAAAAACAAGTCACACACATGTTTTTATCTCAACAACGCTCGCCAAAACAATAATTTATATTCAAAATGAATTGAAAAGGTCATGAAAAAACAGCGATAAAAGTATGTACTTTTCTCAAATAACATTTTCTTTTTAACGTTATTTAACAAAATGTGGGAAATCTTGTTATGCACATACCCGGCAATGTTTAATAAAAATTTTGTTTATCCGGTACAGTGAATAGATAAAAGTGATTACTTTGTCAATTAATAAAATCCAAAGAAGGCATCGGTAAAAGATGCTGAGTTGAAGTTTTAACCATCTTTTTGTGAATACTGATCCTACGATTGAGCAAGACGTCGAAGAACTGGAATCTATGCCGGATGTACAACCGGCTAAAGATATTAGTTTCCGGCAGGCTGTATGGTCTCCCGATACTACTTCCGCATCCGGTACACCGGAGAGTAAGAAGGATATGGTGAGAAAATTACATGCGCTGCTCGAACAGCAGATGTTCATGACAGAGGTACTCCAGCAATTGCAGGCGACAGACAACCTCCCTTCGACCATCAATCAAATTATTTCCCTGTTAGGAAAGCATTGTCAAGCTTCGGCTGTCACTATTTTTGAAAACTCCTTTGATGGGAAATTTGTCAGTAATACCTTTGAATGGTGTGACGAAGGGGTAGTTCCAACCATCGACCGGTTCCAGGACGTCGCTTACGAGCAATTCCCCACAGCACGGTTACAATTCAACAAAGACAAAATTATATGCGCCAATAATTTTGATGACCTACCCCCGGAAATCAAAGCCATATTTCCATACAACAAGCATACCGCCATATTATTTATCAGGATGGAACATGGAGGCGAGGAAATGGGTTTTGTCAATGTCAACCGGACTTCGGGTATCGACTGGACGGAAAGCGAGATTGTTTTTATCAGGAAGGTGGTGGGAGTATTGGCCACGGCCATCCTGCGCAACCGGTTGGAAGACGAGATCAGGGTACGCACCACGGAACTGTACAAAAGCGAAACAAAATTCCGCACCATCGTACAACAACTATCTGATTTGATCATTGTTATTGATGCGGAAGGAATCATCCGTTACATTTCGCCTGCCGGTGTCAGGATGCTGGGATACCAGCCCGAAGAAATGCTAAACATCAGTGTATTCAATTATGTACACCCCGGCGACATGGAGTATGCTGTAATAGAAATGGAAAAAACCTTGCAAGAAGACATCCCCGAGGATGTATTACCCGACCTGATCTGCCTGCGTGTTATTGATGCACAGGGCGAAATTGTTATCCTTGAAGGAGTGGGGCGAAATGCATTTGCCAATGAGGCTATTAAAGGGTTGATCCTAACATTCAGGAACGTAACCCAGCAAAGGACTGCCGAACAAAAAATACAGGAAAACCTTGAACAACAACAGCTTTTGAGCCGCATTCTACAGGAACTTCAGTATACAAGTGACGTAAATGCTTCATTGCATCAAATTGTACCATGGATTGCTGAATATACACATTTCTGCTCCGTCATGCTGATTCATTGGCCGTCGGCAAATCAGCAACTCTCCCGGCAGATCACCTGGCAATCATCTGCGTTACCTGCTGGATTTGATTGCGGATTCTCCATGCCAGCCGACGTTTTCATTCAATGGGCCGAATATATCAAGACCGATTCGGCATTGGTTTATGATTACAATCATTTGCCGGCCTTCGTGAAACCTTATTATACCAACAACTCAGTAAAGCGGCTGTATGCATTTCCTTTTTCGCAGTACGGAATGACATTGGGAATGATGGTCCTGACACAATCATCTTTGCGTCGGCAAATCACCGAATGGGGATATGATGAAATTTCCTTCATGCAAAGTATCGCCCGGATCATATCCAATGCACTTGAAAAGGAAACAGCCCAGGAAAACCTGATAAAAGCCAAGGAACATGCCGAAGAAGCCGATAAACTGAAATCGGCGTTTTTGGCCAACATGTCGCACGAAATACGCACCCCCATGAATGGTATCATGGGATTTGCCTCCTTGTTGCAGAGGGAAACCACATCGCCGAAAGGCACCCAGTTCGCACAGATTATCAACGATAATTGCCAAATGCTGCTCCAACTGTTGGACGACATTATAGATATATCCAAGCTCGAATCCAAACAATTGAAAATAAACCCAGTAAAGTGTAACATCAATCAATTGCTGGATGACCAACTGTTGTTATACCGCCAGTTATTAAAGAAAAAAGGTAAGGAAAAGATTGAAATTATCCTTGATGATACAACACTCGACGAAACGGTTACTGTCGATCCGGTACGCCTGCAACAGGTACTCACCAACCTGGTAAGCAATGCCATCAAGTTCACCGACAAGGGATTTATCAACCTCGGTTATACAAAACCGGACGACCACCATTTACTTTTCTATGTAAAGGATATGGGAGTCGGGATACCTTCGACCCATCTTAACATTATTTTTGAACGGTTCAGGCAAGTGGAAGAGCACAATACCCGGAACATCGGAGGGACAGGTATCGGATTAGCCATCTCTAAAAGCCTAGTGGAAATGATGGGCGGATCTATTTGGGCAGAATCGGAAATAGACGTTGGTTCGACGTTTTATTTCACCATCGGGATTTGAGATATACCAGAACCTATCTGTACAACCATGAAAAGCCACACATTACACGAGGATCAAACTTTTGAAAATTTAGTTCTTCCCGGCACAGAAATCAGTCATGCTGAATTCGAAGATTGCCATTTTGTCAATTGCACACTTACTGATACCATTTTTACTACTACCGCTTTTGTCGATTGCACGTTTACCGGTTGCAACCTGTCGATGATAAAGTTGAAAGAATGCCGGATGAATAATGTCGTATTCAAAGGCTGCAAGCTGCTTGGCGTTAACTTCAGCGATTGTGTCGACTTTCTTTTCGGGATAAGTCTCAAGGATTGCGTAGCCGATTATGCGTCGTTTGTGCGTAAGAAAATGTGGAAAACGCCATTTCAGGGAACTTCATTAAAGGGTGCCGACTTTACAGAAGCTGATTTAACCGGCTCCAAATTTGCAAATTGCAACCTTGCTGAAGCTGTATTTACCCGCACCATATGCAAAGAGACTGATTTTGTTTCAGCTATCAACCATATCATCGACCCGGAGTTGAATAATATTTCAAAAGCAAAATTTTCATTGTATGGCCTTGCCGGGCTTCTGGCAAAATACAATATCAGTATTGAAAACGAATAGGGTGGCTTCGCTAAAACCTGATAATAACATTACATGACTATCGGGTAAAATACCTATATGATTAAAAAACGCGTTCAGCGGAGTCTCCGGACTCCGCTGTGCTAAAAGGAAAACTCCCGCTTTCCATATGATACAAGGCGGGAGCCTTGCTTTTAATTACGACGTAGCGAAACGCTACGCCGAACAGTTCGGTCAATAAATATTGGGCATGATATCTGATAATCTTATAACATTATTTGGTAATATCATCGCTGATATTCCTATTTCGGGAATGAAACAAAATTTGTATTTTTGTACAAAATATAACACCTGTGCATAGGTCCCGGATATATTTTATAACAATGAGCGTCATGCTTTTCTTGTTTGCCGCATTTGTTGTGTTGTGGTTTTATGGTTACAACCGTTTTTACGTGTTACATTACCATGAGCAGGTACAGCTTTTCCGGTTCGATGGGTTATATTTCCGTGCATATCTTGGCCAGCCCGGAGGATTAGCCAAATACTTGGGTTCGTTCCTTACACAGTTTTATTATTACCCTGCCGCCGGATCCATCATCATTGCCGGTGTGCTTACGACAGTATTCCTACTTTTCCATTCTGCCTGTAAACGATATGGTAACATCGGCTGGTTGCTTTTTATCCCGTTCATTCCCGCAGCCCTGTTGATGAGGGCTTTCGTAAATATCCATTTCGATATGGCATATGCACTGGGGCTTTTATCGGCTTTGACAGGATTCCGTTGTTATATCATGTTATCCCCGCCGGCCAGATATATTGCAGGCTTGACATTGTTCACCGCTGTATATTTTGTTGCCGGAGGCAATGCCTTGTTGCTGGCGACATTGATGATTGTTTTTGAATTATTTGAAGGAAAACACCGGTTCAAATATCCGTATTTGCTGCTATTAGTGGCATGGTCAGCCTTATTGCCCTGGTTGGCATGGCAAACACTGTACACTGTTCCTATCCACGAAGCATATTTTTCACTGACTCCGGAAAGCTACCCCTTCCCTACCCTTTCGGATAAAGTTTTATGGCTATCGTTCCCGCTATTGTACCTTTTTTGGAGGTTAATAGCTGCTAAAACGACTCAATGGAATTTAACCCCTTGGAAAATACTTGTCCCAAGTTGCCTGTTGGTGACTGTAACTACTGCTTATAGCGCTTATTCGGTATATGACCGGAGGGAGGAAATAATCAACCGGATGGCTTTTGAAATGCAGCGTGATAATTGGGAACCAGTACTTGCATTAGGTAAGGCCTACCCATCTAAAAACCGCTTGGTCTGTTATTTTACCAATATTGCCCTGGCTGAATCAGGACAATTGCCTTACCGGATGTTCCAGTATAGGCAGGTAGGTACTGCCGGATTGTTCCTTGATTGGCAATTGAATTATTTTTCATTGTGGTACCTTGGCGAATTGTATTACCGTTTGGGCATCATCCCTGAAGCGGAACATTGCACGTTCGAAGCGCTGGTATCGAGCCCGAAAGAGCCAGCTGCACAAACCATGCGCCGCCTCGTATATACCAATATTGCCCGTCGCGATTCGACCTCCGCATGCAAATACCTCGAATATTTCGAACATAGCCTCGCTTATCGCGGATGGGCGCAGCGGCAACGAGAACAGCTTAGCTTAGCAATGGCCAATCCTGATTATAAAGTAACAGGAATACCGCAACCGGTCAGGCATAAGGATTTTTTCGCCGATTATCACAACCCTGATTATGCCTTACTGGCATTACTGCATGCCAATCCACACCACAAGATGGCTTTCGAATATTTAATGGCATATTACCTGTTGCAAAAAGACGTCAAAAGCGCCAAATGGGCCTTGGATACTTTCTATAAGAACTTTGATTACCCGGAATTACCCGCACATTACGAAGAGGCATTGATTGTGTACCGTACACTGGGGCCGGCTGACACGGCAACGTTCAGGCAATATCCGATTGGTGTTGCCGCAACCAAACGGTTCGAGCAGTACGCTCAAGCATACAAAGCGACAAAAGGCAGCAAGCGTAATTTCGAACAACTGGAAAAACAGTTCGGCAATACCTACTGGTACTACATACATTTCGTAGAACCTGCCACATTACAAGAGAAGAATGAAAAGAACAGGTATTAAACAACAACCGTTGCTATTGATTGTTTGCATCGTAGTGTTTACGTTATTATCTGCATGCAGCAGGCCAAGCGGACAATATTCTTCCGCACAAAGGCAACCGTCTATCTACCCTCCATACCAAGGGACAACGATTCCTTACAACATTGCTCCCCTGAACTTTATGATCCGCGAAGATGGGACGCATTTTACCGTCCGTTTTGCCGTTGCCGGGAAAGATTCGTTTGATGTCTCCTGCAAAGAAAAGGTAATCATTCCTTTACGGAAGTGGGAAAAGTTACTGGACGGATGCCGTGGCGAGCAATTGAATGTCAGTATCTTCGCCAAACAAGCTTCCGGATGGGCTCGTTATTCTCCGGTACGGTTCTCCATTGCCTCTGAACCGATAGACCCTTACTTGGCCTATCGACTGATTGAGCCAGGTTATGAAGCATGGGGAAAAATGGGAATTTACCAGCGTTGTATCGAAAATTTCAACGAAACGCCCATTATGCTCAATAATCTTACGGATAACAACTGCATGAATTGCCATTCATTTTGCAAAGGTAATCCGCAAACCATGCTGTTCCACATGCGGCAGCAGCACGCAGGTACGCTTTTCGTAAAGGATGGCAAAATAAGCAAGGTTAATACCAAAACACCGGGTATGATTTCGGCAGGCGTTTACCCGCGATGGCATCCCGGAGGACGGTATGTAGCCTTCTCGGCCAACACCACACGGCAAGGCTTTCACACGGCTAACACCAACAAAGTGGAAGTGTACGACAAGGAATCGGATATCGTGATACTCGACACCGAAACTAATACCATCTTTACCGATAGTTTGATCTATTCCAAAGCAAACTTCGAAACCTTCCCCGAATGGTCGCCCGACGGCAACTACCTTTATTTTTGCAGCGCCCCGGCATGCCCGATGCCTGAACAATTCGACTCGCTCCGTTACAACCTGTTGCGTATCCCCTTCGATGTATCCACCGGGCGCTTCGGCAAACAGGCAGATACGCTGGTGTCGGCAGCACGCACCGGGAAAAGCATTGCCTTGGCCCGTGTTTCACCTGATGGAAAATACGTAGCCTTATGCATGTCCAACTATGGTACATTTCCCATCTGGCATCATGAAAACGATCTTTACCTGTTGAATCTCGAAACAAGGACCATTGACAATTTGACAGCCGTTAATAGCAACCAAAGCGACAGTTACCACTCGTGGTCAACAAATGGCCGTTGGCTGGTGTTTGGCAGCCGCCGCATGGACGGGACATTTACCCGGCCGTTTATTTCTTATTTCGACACGGACGGGAAGGCCCATACTCCTTTCCTCCTGCCGCAAAAAGATCCGCAATACTATGATTTCTCCACGAAATCATACAATATACTCGAATTCATCACCGGCAAGGTTGAAGTATCGCCTTACGACTTTACCAAAGCCGCAAAAGGGAAAGCGGTGGAAGTGAAAAGCAAATAAATTCAGTTCCGAAAAAATTCGTATTTTTGTACCATGATCATGGAAAATAAAGATTTCTTTAAAAAATATTGCCAAAGGTTCTTTTTTGGCATTTGCTTGTTTTGTTCCGTTTATTCATACGGACAGGACGATGCCCGTTCGCAGAAGATCATAGACGACCTGACAGCGAAATTTAAAACCTACCCGAGTGTATCGATTGATTTTTCGGCAACCGTCACACAAATGCAGGACAAATCGGAATCGGCACAACAAGGGAAAATATGGATCAAAGGCAATAAATACAAATTGGAAATTCCCGAATATGTGTTTTATCATGATGGTACGAAATTATACCAATATATACCCGAAGCCAAGGAAGTAAATGTTTCGCAACCCGACCTTGACGAAGACGATGAGGATTTCCAGTTGATGAATCCGCAAACGTATTTTAACCTTTCTTCAAAAAAATTTAAAAGTAAGTTAGTAAAGGAAGGTATCCGGGATAACCGGAAAGTGTACGAAATCGACCTCTATCCCATACAGGTAAAAACAACCAAATATTCACGCATCCGGCTGATGGCCGAAAAATCGACCTTACAGATCGTTTACCTGAAAGCTTACCTGAAAGACGGGACACAATATACTCTTTCGTTCAAACCGTATGAAGTCCTCCCAACGGCTTTGCGAGATTCTTTTTTCACCTTCAGCAAGATCGATCATCCTGACGTAGAAGTAATCGATTTGACTTTTTAGTTTCATTCCCATAAATTCATCGCTTGTAAAACCAAACAAACCATCTAAATTTTATGAAAAAAGTTATATGTAGCCTGTTTATGATTGTAATATTACAGGTTGGAGGTTTGTTTGCACAACAAAAATATGAGGCTAATTGGGCGTCCATCGACAGTCGTCCTATTCCGCAATGGTTCACCGATGCCAAGTTTGGGATATTCATCCACTGGGGTTTATACAGCGTACCAGCTTGGGGACCGCTCCCATCCGACGGCGCCGATGTTTACGATTGCTATGCCGAATGGTATTGGTCGAAGCTGATGAATAAGGGAAGTAAAGTAAATTCGCTATTTACAGCTTTTCATAACAAAAACTACGGGGAAAATTTCAAATACCAGAATTTTGTAAAGGACTTCAAATGCGAGATGTTCAAACCTGAGGATTGGGCAAAACTGTTCCGCGAAGCAGGTGCCTGTTACGTAGTGCTTACATCCAAGCACCACGAAGGTTTTGCACTGTGGCCCAGTGCACAAGCATGGAACTGGAATGCCATGGATGTCGGACCGCACCGCGATCTTGCCGGTGACCTGACTACCGCTGTGAAAAAAGAAGGACTACACATGGGTTTTTATTATTCGCTTTACGAATGGTATAATCCCTTGTACAAGGAAAATCTGGACAAATATGTAAGTAATCACATGATCCCGCAAATGAAGGACTTGGTGAACCGTTACCAACCGGACATCATATGGCCTGACGGTGAATGGGATCATCCTTCCGAAAAATGGAAAAGCACCGAGTTTCTGGCGTGGCTCTACAATGAATCGCCCGTGAAGCAGACCGTTGTGGTAAACGACCGATGGGGTAAGGAAACACGCAGCAAACACGGCGGATATTATACCACCGAATACGATTTGGTTCACGACGGAAACGCAAAAGATAAAAAGATTACCCATCCGTGGGAAGAATGCCGCGGGATTGGACATTCGTTTGGTTACAACCGAAACGAAAACCTTTCGGATTACAGCACATCCGAAGACCTGGTACGCCTGTTGGTCGAAAAAGTAGCCATGGGCGGTAACCTGTTGCTCAACATTGGTCCCACTGCCGACGGACGTATCCCAGTGATCATGCAGCAGCGTTTGACCGACATGGGCCGTTGGTTGAAAGTGAACGGAGAGGCCATTTACGAAACGGCGCCGTGGAATGTGGCCGCCAAACAGCCTGAAATCAACGCCTATTTCACGACCAAAGGGAAAGATTTATATGTGATCTGCGCGAAATATCCCGGCAAAACTATCGCCATCCGCAATGTGCCTAAAAAGCCAACATCCGTAATCCTTTTGGGAAGTGAGGCTAAAGTAAAATATTCGCATGGCGGTAAAAATGTAACCATTACCCCTCCGGAGTTCTCACCAGCCGACAATTCCGGTGAATATGCGTGGGTATTTAAACTTTCGGGATGTTTGAAGTAATGTCTATTAATTGATATCAGACACCACATGACTCTTCTCACTCATTATGTGAAACTTAAATTCATTTTCTTTGTCAGTCTCGTTTTTCTTGTTGGTTGCCATCATCCAACACCTTTTTCTCAAAATTCACCCGACAAGGAAAAAGTTATTAAAGCTTATCAGCTTGTAAGAAATTATCATTCAGAAACAGAGCCGGCCAATTATGTGGTAAAGGTTGTATATTTCCACGGTAATGACCAGGCCCCCTTAGCTAATTGGGAAGAACGTTTGACCAGGGTACTTGATGATATAAGTGATTTTTATGGGGAAGAGTTTCATAAATATGGAATTGACATCAAGGGTGTACCATTTGAAAAGAATAATGGCAAATATGTTTTCCATGTCGTTCAAGGCGATTTGAGTGCCCGTAGTTACAATATACAGTCAGGGCTTGTTATTCAACGGGAAATTTCTCAAAAGGCCGCAGGTCGAATTGACTTTTCAAAAGATCATGTTTTGATCATAAACGGCCTGTGCTATAAAAGGGACGATGGGATTTACGTATTTCATTCCCCATACCATGGAATGGGTTCGTTTATCAATGGGGTTTGTCATGCTGCTGACTGTGAATTATTGGACTCGAAGCTACTGAAAGATACTGTTCAACGAATGAAATTTTCCGAAATGATGGTTGAACTCAAAGAGTGCGGTGTCGCTGAATTCAATAGTTGGTACATCGGGGGCATTGCCCATGAAATGGGACATATTTTTAGTCTTCCCCACGATTATGGACATCCGGGAGAAATCGATGATACTCATATCTCATTGACGGGGCAATATGGTAGCCGGCATTTTCGGGATTATTTGTGGAAAGGCAAACCGAGTTCGGTTTTCACAACAGCGGGTATCCTGCAATTAATAAGCCACCCTGTGTTCTCTCAATTCGATAAATCGCGAGGTTACAATCTCGATTTTGGGCTATCGGAAATTCAATTCGACAAAGACGAGACAGGAGTATTGTTAAAAACAAAGCTAAGGACTAAAGATTCACCATACGGGATTGTTGCTTTAATGCGGCCGGTTAATGTTTCGGAATATTTTAACCGGAGTTTTTCGAATATCATCCAAGAAACCGATTCTGTCAATTTGGAATTGGGAAAATTAGCGGCAGGGAATTATTTTCTTCAAGTCTTTTTCCTTTTTCCAAGTGGTGCGTCCCGCTGGTTTAATGATATTATGGTGTATGTTGATGGCGATGGTAATGCAGAAATGCTTCATACGTCAGCAAAAAGTTCTGTAAACATACAAAAGCTTTATGAAAAGCTCGAAAAGCAGGAAAAGACGCTGGAAATACAAACAAAATTGGAAATATTGAATGGAATACTGAAACCTGCAACGCCTATTGATCCCGCAACATGTCAAGATAAAAAATTGTATTTGTCTGATGCCAAATGGGAAAAGGCGGTAGTGGGATGGGAACAACCGGCCAGAAATTACTTCACATGCGAAGCTGAGTACAAATTTTTCCTGGAGCTTCAGGGAAAATTGTATTCTAAAGGACTTTATGCACATTCTCCTTCATCGTATGTATTCAATTTGGATAAGAACTGGAAAACTTTTTCTGTAGTTATTGGTTTGAGGGATTATGCCCATTCACAAGGATCTGCAAAGTTCACTATTATTGGTGATGGAAAAGTATTATACCAGTCGAAAGCATTATGGGAAAGTCAACAAGAGACAATCAATATGAATATAACAAATATAAAAACATTGGAGTTGAAAGCGGACGGAACCGAAGGTCATAATCACAACTCATGGGCAATATGGGTAAATCCTGTTGTAGAAAAATAAACAATAAAATGATAATTAGTTAATGAAATATATTGTAATTCTCGGCGACGGCATGGCAGACGAGCCTGTCGACGAGCTTGGCGGAAAAACTCCGCTGGAAGTAGCACAGAAACCAATCATCGACAGCTTGGCTGTCAATGGCGAAGTAGGACTTGTAAAAACAGTACCCGACGGTATCCCGCCGGGAAGCGACGCAGCCAACCTTTCGGTGATGGGCTACAATCCGCAAATATATTCCAGCGGACGTTCACCTCTGGAAGCGGTCAGCATGGGTATTCAATTGGCGGACACGGATGTAACATTCCGTTGCAACTTAGTCACCCTCAGCGACAATGAGCCTTATGCGTCCAAGACGATGATTGATCATAGCAGCGACGAAATTAGTTCGGAAGAAGCTGCGGAAATCATCAAGACGATCCAGCAACACTTCGGATCGGATGTGTTCCGATTTTATCCCGGCCGCAGCTACCGGAACCTGCTGGTATGGCATAATGGCCAAACCGGTAGTACGATGATACCGCCGCACGATATTCTGGAACGTACCATCTCCCCCTATCTTCCGGAAGGGGAAAACAGCAACATATTGTTGCACATGATGGAACAAAGCGTCGCATTACTCCACGACCATCCCGTCAATATTCGCCGGAAAGAAAAAGGGTTGCGTCCGGCTTCCTCCATCTGGCTGTGGGGTGAAGGTAAACGACCGGCATTGTCAAGTTTCGAAGAAAAATATGGCCTGAAAGGAAGCGTCATCTCGGCTGTCGACCTTATATTAGGTATCGGTATATGTGCCGGACTCGAACCGGTGGAAGTGGAAGGCGCCACTGGTAACATGCATACCAATTTTGACGGGAAAGCCCAGGCTGCCATCGATCAACTGCTCGGCAAAGGCAAAGATTTTGTGTACCTGCACATTGAAGCGCCTGACGAATGCGGACACCGCCACGAAGTAGACAACAAGGTGAAATCTATCGAAATCATCGACCGGCAGATCGTGTCCCCCATCAAGAAGGCATTGGATGCATCCGGTGAAGATTATTCCATCATGGTGTTACCCGATCACCCAACGCCCCTGCGTTTACGGACACATACATCAGCCCCCGTTCCTTACATCATATACCGGAACATATCTCCCCGTCAAAGCGGCATAAGCACCTACACCGAAAAGACGGGCGCTTCGACAGGAATTTTTATTGAAGAAGGGTTTCGCCTGATGGACAAGTTCATCCAATTTGCATAATCCCATTTATCTTCATAGACTTGGTAGATGCATATCAATGTTTAGCGATTTTAAATCTGCCATATTTCTTATAATCAACAGGTTAATCGCTAATGGTAAAACCCGGCAGGGTTTAAAGAAGATTACGATTGTTTGGTTTGTCAGTCCTACCGGGTTATCATATTTTAAATATGCCGAAGTTTTATCCGCCTGAACAGACAGACCACAATCCGGCAAGTTTTTCCGGTTAGTTTACTTCCAGATCCTGCCATGCAGGGATCTTTGGGAATGCGGCATGCGGTTCGGCTTGGTACCAGAAAACGACAGATGAGATATCCGATTTCTGGGGTAGGTAACGTCCGTCGTGACGCCAGCCAAGGTCCTGGATCGTCACTCGCAAATCTTTATCAAACCTTATAGGATCAGTAATATGCCAACGGTATAATCCGAAACGTTGCTGTGACTTGTAAGTTCCATCGGGACGGATTACTTGGGGTAGCCCGGCATAAGGCGTACAGAATTCCTTGTATTGGCCTTCGCGGTCGAAATTGTACGACCCGCAGAAATAATCTTCCGTACCGGTACCGCAAATCGTAGGATACTGTTTGTCTCCATCCATGAAGAACTTGATTTCGCCTTCGCCCCACCAACCATTGTTGTGAACGCCCCAAGCCATGTAAACACCCACATATTGTCCTTTACCCTTGATGCCATCCACAATCGTGTAATCCGAACCTTCGTTGTAATGCGTCCGGCGGAACTGAGCGTGGAAATAACCTGCATCAGCAGGTACTTCGGTCAAAGTGTAATCAATCTGGTAATACAACGTCATGGCATCCTTATCGTTGATGTTCTCCATCGTGATTTTGCATTTCTTACGGAAAGGCATGTTCCAATAGCAATTGAATGCGCTCCCCGGATTAACACATATCGGCAATGATACCAACGGAGCATATACACCCCAACCCATACAGAAGAAATCGCCTACGGGACATTCCACCGAAGGTGTCTTCTCATCATCCCAATAAATACGGATGATGGAAAACCGCCAGTTACCCGTGGGAGTCATCCAGATATGCTGAATAGCACCTGGACCTTCGATTTCGGCCAGAGTGATTGTCTCTTTCGAATTGATTCGGATATACGGATTTACCTTCCAGCCTTGTCCAAGATCACGGGCAGCATGCGTAGCATTGGCTACATTGCGCTTGTCCCGATCCTTCGGGTCGGCCATGCCACCTTTACCTTTTTCGCCTGTGAAATTCTCGGGACTAATCGAACGGGTTTTCGCATCTGACAAACGATACAGATTTCCCATATTCACATCCAGACCATTAAATTTGTCTTGTGCTTGTATTGCGCAAACGAAAGTGAATACCATCAAAAAAATAAATAACTTTTTCATAATGAATGATTTAAAATAAAAATAATTATTAATGAATGATCGAGTATAATAGATTGTTTGTTTACCGAACTCATTGCAACGACATCATTTTTTAGACAATTGTTGTCGAACATCCCTGATAGATATTCACTTTTTGTTTTTTCACACGTGAAACATGATGCAAAAAAGCGTAACAGCACATTGTTGCTATTGCATTTATTACGATTCAAAGGTAGGTTAAACCGTTTAGGTAACAAAGCAACCCAATATCAAAAAGAAAAAATAATTATTTTTTATCCATTTTGTTTGCAAATTCAGAATAAACCGTTACCTTTGCACCGCTTTTAAAAGAAAGTACAAATCATCTTCCTCAGTAGCTCAGTCGGTTAGAGCACCTGACTGTTAATCAGGGGGTCCTAGGTTCAAGTCCTAGCTGGGGAGCAAGAAAATCAAGGCCTTACGAAAATTTGTAAGGCTTTTTTAATTTCATTTGCATACAATTTGCATACAACTTCGGAGATTCTATACGACTATATAAAATCCTTATCGAACCCTGTACGCGATAAGTGATTCATGAATCGTTTTAATAAGTCAATAGAATAAGTTGATTTATAGTTTTTTATCCTTTTAATAGGAAATTCAAAGGAATTATTATCTGTTTTATAACATTCGATTCCATCTATTTTGAAATCAGAAAGACATTTTGGGCTAGTTACGTATGTTTTCAGAATACCCTGTTCTCTGTCTGTTCTATTGCCAATAATTGTTGAATATGATTTTATTATATCAGCATATTTTTTAAACTCTTTTTTCAGTTCTTTATATCGTTTAATAAGAGGCGTATGTATAACATGAGATAAAGAGTTTTCATTAACATTTAGATCAATTCTTGCGATACCATCATCTTGATAACTCACTAAATCCAATAATGATAGTTGTGCCGTCACAAATTTAGAAAATTTCACATACCTAATATTATCACTATCTAAATCAAATGATTTAACCTCAACTTCTATTGACTCATCCAATTTTACTCTCTTTTCATCTATCATTCTTTCTTTTCCCTTTATCTCCAGCAAAAATGCATGCTCAATGTCATTTGCTCTTTTCCCATCTTTTCTAATAGATAAATTACACGGCTGGCAAAGGAGTATGAATTCTTTATCCTTTACTTTGAAAATGTCTCCATTGCGTAGTGGATAATGTAGTTGATTGATCATTTCAGAAGAATAAAATTTTTCATCCTCCTCGATTTGCTTAATTTGATCTTGATAAAATCTATCTGGATTTACTGTTTCAATAAGGTCAATTGCTCTTATATGATTTATTGATTTATTGAACCTCTCCCTGGTGTCTGCTGGCAAAAGACTTTTTTTTGTTTCTTGGTCCATCAAAATATTTGATAACCTAAAAAAAGTTTCAATTTCCCATATTCCCTCTTCACGTGAATTCCCTTGCACAATGAAATTGAATGTATCAGGATGAATTTTTTGTATCCTTCCTTTTACCTCATTAAAAGATGTATCAATAATTTCGATAGATTTCTTTTTTAGTTCTTCTATGTGGTTAACAATTAGCACATTTCTCAGTCCATTACAAAACCCGGCTATACTAGGTTCGTCTTGAAAACGCTTTTTAGAAATTGGATAAAAATTATTAACCCCTAAAGCTTCTTGCCACTCTTCTTTTTTACTATGTTCGTCTTTTGGGCTTAGCACTTGAGAATAAATGCCACAATATACTTTTAAAGCATTGGGACTATTCAAAAGCGTCTGTACCAATTGGCCTCCATTGCGTCCGTCATTTAACTCATAGTCAAATAAGCAGACATATTTTTCATTTTCTCCTAATTCTTGAAATAATCTCTCTTTTTGTTCATCCCATTCGATTGGGGTTAATTTTTGAAAAATATCCTGGAAGTTACTTTCTAATAAATCAACAGCAACGTAATCTGTATCATTTAATTGTAGAGATACAGTATTTAAATAATTTCCCTTTTGTTCTGGTGTTGCTGAATCCCACTTTCGCCCCACATGAAGCGAAAAAGCCGGTTCTGGCCATGCCCAATCTTCAATAAAATCAAAAGAAGGTTTTTTACCAGGTCTATGACTTAACCTATTTTTAAGACTTTTCACTAATCCAATAAATGCTTCCTTTTGATTCGCAATATCGAACCGGTCATCAATATACAAGATTCTTCTTACGTTACTTTTCTCCAATAATGCACATATTGCGTCTTTTGCTTTAGCTGTCTGGGCTTCTGGTGTGATCATATGCTACTTGTGAATGATATTTGAGAGGTTTAAAGAAAATATATAATAATGATCATATTCGTTAAGTTTAGGTTCCATAGAAATAGTACATCCAATGGAGTCTAACAATTGTTGTACAATAAACAAACCCAAACCACGGCCATTCGGTTTAGTGGAAAAGAACGGTTGGAAAATAAGTTCCTTGGTAGATGGAGCTATTCCATAACCATTATCATTTATGTATACCCAAGGTTTATCTATTCTTATTGTTATTATGGGAGAAAAGTCAAGAGGATTGCTTTTTAATTTTTCTTTTAGCCAATATTCTGAATTGTTGATTATATTGTCAAAAATTTGAGTTATTTTTCCCTTATTAGCATATAAATCAAAGTTATGTATAAGTTCTAAATTTATGGAAACATCATTTTTCTTAAGACGAGTTTCATAATACTCTCTTTCATCTATTTTGAAAAACTTCTCCAAATTAATCTCCGTTTTTTGTTCTTTGTTATATTTCAATGCCGGATCAAGATGCTTTAGTTGTATTTTCAAGCCATTTACAGTTGAATTGACATATTCCATCAGTACAAATATATCTGCATCTGTTAATTTTCCGCTGTTGAGTTTTTGGGTGAACACTGTTGATTTTTCTGCTAATTTTTCTGAAATTGTTGCAAATTCATGACTCACAGCTTCAGCAGTAAGACCTAAAGATGCCAACTCAGAGAAGTTTTCCAATTGTTCTTCCAAAACTGATATTTTAGGTTCTAAAACGTTAACGACCTCAGATAAACGTTCTGCCTTGTCAATTATAGGTTGCAATAGGGTTAGTAGATTTTCCGCCTTTGATAATTCCTGGTTTATTTGATCAAGATGCTCTGCAGCCTTTCTTTCTTCAGCAGTGGTAAAAAGAGGGGAGTTCCTTACAGATTTAATATACTTATCAGTATTGGTTCTTGTCGTTTTTATTTCATCTTTGATTTTATAAAATTCATTTTTAATAGTGGAAGTCCGTGAAGAAGTATCTTTTATTTCGGCAAATGCCTGAGAAACAGTTTTTATTCGATTATTTTCAATTTTATGAATACTTAAAAACTCATTATATGCTCGTCGTATTTGTTCGATAAAAGAATTGCAATTATCTTTTGTGAAATACATCATAGACATGAAGTTACGAGAATAGGCATTGGATATTAGCCCTTCTCGGTCGGTTTTTTCCTTTAAGTGGCTATTCTCACTTTCACTTATTGCAATATACCCTATAACATTTTTTGGTCGAAGTGTATAATAAGAAGATGCGGATGTTTGTCCTTCTCCTAGCTTTAGCCAATCTGTTCCGTCCATACCAAAAGGTTTAACGGCAAAACCATTTCGATAAAGTTTTATTCCTGACTGACTTTGAGCAAATGCCTTGTAATTTGCCAAAGAGTCAAAAGCACTTTGCAACTTCTCATCGCTCGAAACCCAAGTATCATATGAAAAATCATTGATTTCTCCAGAAAAGGCCCCAGGATTGGCAATTTTTCCATCAACAATTTCCAACCCTGCAATATCCCTGGAATTTATATGAAAAGTCCTTTCAAATTCGAGAAAGTACTTATCTTCCCCTAATTTATTATATGAATTATCTTTACTCAAAAAATAATTTGCAAATTTATGCCCATTATCCGGAGCAATAAAAGCAAAGTAATCTTCTTTTTTATTCCCAATTAACTTTTCGGGTCGAATAGCTCCCTTTATTACTATTTTTTCACCATCGAACTCAAATTCATATTTTGCAACTGCAATTTCACGAAGGTCCTCGTTCTCGCTGATTAGATCAAATTTCTGCTCATTAACTTGAATATAAACTTCGAAAGGTCTATTTTTCTTATAAGGCGAAATCATCTGGGAGAGCTCTCCTTTAAATTTCTCTAAACTTTCTCCTTGCCAAATTCCGGGAGTATTTAAGTCGGATAGAATAAGAGTTGTGCCCTTCTTTTTCCTTTTTAAAAATGCTATTGTTACAGGTACCTCACCTAAAGTATCATACGATTCAAAGTCTTTCCAGTCAAACGCTACATGTATGGTATCTTTGGCTTCTTCCTTTGAAGTAAATATCTCACAAACATTTGCAAGTCTTTGTGTGCTAAGTCGCCCCAAACCTTTATCACCCAGCGGTGTCCTGCCTTTGGGCGTTTTGGGTTTTATTCCATCTTTTGCTCTTTTGTTAGAATAGGAAATAGTGAGCCATGATTTGATGATGGTTTCTTCGTCCATACCAAACCCATCATCTTCAACAACAATATAACCTTGCCTGTTACGGTATTTTATGGATTCTCCAACGTATGAACCAACTGTATTGATTTCGATGCTTACATAGCCAGCATCAGCATCATAGGAATTTTTCACAATTTCCATTAGTGCAGTAATTTCATCTGAAACGAGTTCTGCTCCTAATTGTTTTATTACATGTGGATTTATATCAAATCTAACATTTTCTTTCATCACATTCACTTTCGAAAAATGAGAATTCTCTCCTTATCCATTGTTTTCGTTGTGTTATTCCGGTTAGGCATCCGTTTGTTCTGAATAATACGTTCTGCCTGGTAGATTAACGGAATTCCACGAACTTCCATTAAGTCAATCAATATCAAATCGTTTGGTATCTCTCGTTTATTGACGCATCTATTGCCGATTGTCCAAACATAAAATGCATCTTTTTCCATTTTATCAACAATCACATCTAGTGACTTGTCAAAATCATCAACAAAAGAAACAACCTTATAAAATTTATCTATTTCTTTTCTAGGAATGCTTCGTATCAGATCGTTTAATGTTCTTGATTTATCAAAGATATTTGGTAGATGACCATTGGTCCTGTATGGTTTTCCGCCAAGGCTACTCCGGTCAATTTCCTGCGTGGTACGCAAATAGTCAAATTCGATGTTATTGTCGCAGATATCATTTTTATCTATCCAATGTAGCTGCAAAAAAGAATGTTGCCCATATGTAACTGTTGTCTGATTGTCGCCATAGGGTGGCGAAGAAACCAACAATGAGAATTTGTTTGTGGAGCCGATGTTATTCATGGTATTTCCCCATTTCACCTCCGCTCTTCCTTGATAAGCGTGACCCTTCAATAATGAATTATCATGAAGTTTTTGTTTGAATTTTTTTACATCTATGATGCTGCGCTCCGCTATTTTCTTAAATTCAACAATAATAGAGATATTTCTGGACTCGATTTCTTCAACAGGTCTTTGATGTAACTTAAAAGTTGACGTTCTGTCGTTGCTACATGTTCTGATTACTTCGGCCATAATAACCCAGAAAAAACGACGAACAGATATATTCGGTTCTGAAATGATCGAACGTCTTATTTTAGACAAGTCGATTTGGGCTTTTTTCCCAAACCATTTATCCAGCTTGTCAAAGGATATTTCGATTGTGGTTGACTTGTCATTCTCTATATTGTCAAGTAGTACAGATAATTGTTTCTGGAGAAGTTCATAATCTAGTGAGCCCGTTTTTACTTTACCGATTAATACAGCCAATGGGTTTATATCCTGTCCATACACATTTAATCCGTTTTCCATACAGGAAAGGAGCGATGTCGATGATCCCATAAAAGGATCAATCATGTTGGCATCTTTAGGTAAATAATTCGAGATTACTTCAACTATCTTTTTTTGTGTTTTAGGCACCATCATTGCTGGATAAGCAAATATTCTATGAATGTTTTCATCACTTTGATGAGAATCACCATCTAATATATGCTGATCAATTTTATTTAGATCATCAATCAAAAATTTTAATCCTTTATCCAGAAACTGGCTTGTCATGGTATACCTTATTGATTGTCCAAAGTTAAGATTAATATTTATTTCTTCCCATTTAACACCTCCTGCATCATTACAACCTTTTCCCTCTCAGACTTCAATAATTGCTCATAAAGTTCTACGATTTTATCAATAGGGTTAAAGGTTGGACACCAATTTACGGCTGAAGATTGATTATCAAACGTATTCGCAACAATATTTATAGAAGCGCCTTCCTCCATTTCGGTAATGGCTTCCACCGGAATATCCAATGCCTGAGCGATCTTCTCTAAAATTTCTTCTTCCAGTTTGTCTTTCTTTTCGTAAGCCGACAATGTTGTCTGCGATACCCCTATTTGTTCGGCTAAAACGTCTTGGTTAACATTCCTCCATTCTCTCCAACGCCTGACATTGGCTCCGTGGTTGCTCTTTTTTACTGTTGTTGTACTCATAACTGAAAATGATTTGATACAAAGGTATGAATTATATTGTCTGATATTTTACCTGCAAAAGTAATTTTTTACCGGGCTTTTTACCAATAATATTGATATGTTTTCCGGTATT
>JAVBSH010000041.1:0-10951 GCA_031547085.1 Bacteroidales bacterium | reverse complement strand
AAATAAAAGTCCGACAGCTGTGCAACTATCGCTATTTTAAGATGGAGGTAGGTTTTATTTTTTGCCAAATTTGGAGTATAAAGCACTGTATATGTGTTAAATAAATATCATTTGCGGATTTTGTCGGCCAGTAGTGATTGTTTATATATTCTTATCCTGAAATTTTACTGGTTGTATATTTTCGCGGATATTGGAAAATGATGGCGGCAAGAGCAGCTATCCCCAGCAAGTACGGATAATACAGAAACGGAATCATCTCCATAGGGTTGACGCCTGAAAGGCTTGATGCGATCAGTAGTTGAGCTCCATAAGGAATGATACCCTGTGCGAAACACGAGAAAGTATCGAGCAGGCTTGCCATGCGACGGTTATCAATGCCCGATTGATCACCGATTTGTTTAGCTATAGGCCCGGTAATGATCAGCGCAATGGTATTATTGGCTGTGCAAAAATCTGTAAGGGTTACCAACAGGGCGGAACTCAGTTCGGTACGTCGCTTTGACTTGATATTCCTTGATAATTTTTGAATCAACCAATCGATCCCCCCGTTGAAACGGATCACTTCGAACATACCGCCCGCCATCAGCGAAACGATGATCAGTTCGCCCATATCCGAAACAATACCCGTCCCGACGGCTAGCGACCAACCCCATACGGTGAACCCGGAAGTTGCAACACCAATCAAACCCGACAGGATGATACCCGTAAGAAGTACTATCATCACATTGACTCCTGCCAGGGCGGTTACCAATACGGCAAGGTACGGTACAACCTTCAGCCATTCGATGTTGGTAACTGTAACCGTTGTTGTTTCCACACCCATTCCTTGAAAAATATAAATACCAAGTACCAAAACAGCAACAGGAAGCACAATCAGCAGATTCACCTTGAATTTATCCTGCATACGGCATCCTTGTGTACGTGTAGCCACAATGGTAGTATCGGATATGAACGAAAGGTTATCGCCGAACATGGCTCCACCCACTACAATCCCTAACATTGCCGGCAAAGCGAGTCCCGTCTGTTCCGACAATCCGACTGCAATAGGAGCGAGCGCAGCAATAGTACCACACGACGTTCCCATCGCCATGGATATGAAGCAGGCGGCAACGAAAATACTCGCCATGATCATGTTTTGCGGCAAAATGTAAAGCGCCATATTGACCGTAGCATCCACGGCTCCCATTGCTTTGGCCGTTCCCGCGAAAGCTCCTGCCAACACGAATATCACCACCATCAACATAATGGTTTGATTGGCCGCCCCGCTGCAAAATACTTCGATACGGTCAGTAAATTTGCCACCCCGCGACAACACGATGGCTACAACCGATGCGGCAAGGAAAGCAACGGATATCGGCATACTTTCGAGGCTGCCGGTGCAAAACCATGTAATGGCGTACAAAAGGAAAAATACGCACAGCGGCAACAGGGCTACATATTTTGGAAAGCTACGTTTCATAATACGATTAAAAAAACCTGCCGGGGCTTTCTGACCCGGCAGGTTTAGTAGAGACGGGGCATGCCCCGTCTCTACACTATATTTACCTATTTTGCGTAACTGATGGCCCGTGTTTCGCGGATCACAGTGATTTTCACCTGTCCGGGATAGGTCATCTCGTCTTGTATCTTTTTAGCGATGTCGTACGAAAGGCTTTCGGCATCGGTATCCGATACTTTTTCGCTACCTACGATCACGCGCAGTTCACGGCCTGCTTGTATGGCATAAGTTTTAGTAACGCCAGGATAAGCCAACGCCAATGATTCCAACTCTTTCAACCGTTTGATATAGGCTTCCACCACTTCGCGGCGTGCTCCCGGGCGTGCTCCCGATATAGCATCGCACACCTGTACGATAGGCGCTATCAGAGTGGTCATTTCCACTTCGTCGTGGTGCGCACCGATGGCATTGCATACGTCCGGTTTTTCCTTATAACGCTCGGCCAGCTTCATCCCGATGATGGCATGCGGCAATTCGGGTTCGTCATCGGGTACTTTACCGATGTCGTGCAACAAACCGGCGCGTTTGGCAAGTTTCGGATTCAGTCCGAGTTCCGATGCCATAATTGCCGACAGGTTAGCTACTTCGCGCGAGTGCTGCAACAGGTTTTGCCCGTATGACGACCGGTACTTCATCTTCCCGATCATACGAACCAGTTCGGGGTGCAAGCCTTGTATCCCAAGGTCGATAGCGGTGCGTTTCCCTGCTTCCACCACTTCTTCTTCCACCTGTTTTTGTATCTTGTTCACCACCTCTTCGATACGCGCTGGGTGAATACGTCCGTCGGTCACCAACTGGTGCAATGCCAAGCGGGCAACCTCGCGGCGTACCGGATCGAAAGCCGAAAGGACAATAGCTTCGGGAGTATCGTCAACAATAATCTCAACGCCGGTAGCTGCTTCCAGGGCACGGATATTCCGTCCTTCGCGACCGATGATACGGCCTTTCATTTCATCGTTTTCGATGTGGAAAATCGTAACGGAATTTTCGACAGCTACCTCGGTGGCTACACGTTGAATCGTTTGCAGCACAATGCGTTTTGCTTCCTTGGTAGAAGTCATTTTTGCTTCATCAATAATTTCGTTGATGTAGGACATGGCTTCCGACCGGGCTTCCGTTTTGAGCGACTCAATCAGTTGTCCTTTAGCATCGTCCGCAGACAAGCCGGATATGGCCTCCAAATGTTCTACCTGCTGCTTGTGTGCTTTTTCCAGTTCCTCCTGTTTGCGTTCAGCCAGTTCGATCTGGTTGCTCAGATTGTCGCGCAGTGAATCCAAATCTTTTTTCTGGCGTTGGTTTTCCTCAATTCGTTGCGACAACGTGCTTTCTTTTTGTTTGATACGGTTTTCAGCTTGTCCTAATTTCCCGTTTCGCTCATTGACCATTTGCTCGTGCTCCGTCTTCAGCTGCAAAAAATGTTCTTTGGCTTCGAGCATCTTCTTTTTCTTGATCACTTCGGCTTCCGATTCCGCTTCCTTCAACTCGCTCGCCCGTTTCGACTTGAAAAGGGTAGTGTATGTGAAGTAAGCGAGACCTGCCCCTGCGATAAAAGCGATGATCCCAATAATTATTACATCCATATTATTTTAATACGATTAAAAATAAAAAAAACCCGCGCCGATTCTTTCATCTTTATAAAACCCCAATAAAACATGGGTAGAGCGGCCAATTACTTCAAACTTCCAACGTCCCGACGAATCGGAATCCCGGCCGAAGCCGGTACAAGGCCTGTTTTTGGTAACTCAAGTCCAACTCTAAATATTTAAATGTTGAGTTTCAAAAGGATTGAAGGAACCGTGCGGGTAAACCTTTATGTGAAAGAACTTAACAATCAGTATATTGTCCCAAAAATATATCGAGTTGTTCGTCTAACTGTTTCAATTTATCTGCCTGCTCGGTCGAACTGGCTTTAGCTTCTAATTCAATGGTCTTAACGGCAAACTGCAAGGCTGCGATAGCTAAAAAGTCCTGTACATCTTTATCGCTATATCGCTGTTTGTATTGAAACAATCTGTCATCGATAAGCCGGCCTGCTTTGCGAATACGTTCTTCATCCTCTTCCTTGTCTATTTTCAAAGGATAAAAGCGTTCTGCGATTTTAACGTTAATGGTCTGTTTCCAGCTCATTGCTCAACTTATCTGTTCAAAAGCGCGATGCACTTATCTATTTCACGTACTATCCTGTTCACCTGAAGCTTCACACTTTTGACATCTTCCGGGGAAGTTGTCAACGTTTTGGCAAGCTTGAGACTTTGATACTTCGATTCTAAAACCTCCATTTCCTGACTTTTTTTACGAAGCTTTTCAGATAATTCGTCAACTTGTTGCTGCAACTGTAAATTGCTGGTTCTAAACCCTTCGGCAACATCTATGACGCGCTTTATCTTCCCTTCCAAAGAGGAAACAATGTCATCCTGAATGGCCATGCTTTATATAAAAAATCTGATACAAATATAGTTGATTTTTTGATATCGGAAAAATAAACTAATCGATTTCTTTATTCATTTTATATAATTTGCTATTTAGCAGTTATATAAAACCATTATAAATCTCAAAAATAATATATTCCGAAGGCACGAAAAACTTAGTGTCTTTGTGACTTGGTGGCTGTTTCATTCGTTCAAATATCTATCCGATTCTGATTTTAAACACCAACTTTCAATTACTTAAAAATGAAACCTACTCGAAAGCTTTCCACAAAACCTCATCGGGCAAAGAGGCTACCAGGTCGATTTCTTCATCTTTGACGGGATGTTTGAAGCGTATCTTCCGGGCATGCAGGCTGATGCTGCCGTCGGGGTTCGAACGCGGATAACCGTATTTCAGGTCGCCGCGGATAGGACAGCCGATAGCAGCCAACTGGCAACGAATCTGATGATGTCGCCCCGTCTCCAAGTCTATTTCGAGCAGATGGTAACGGTCGCTCGACGCTACATGCCGGTAATGCAGCACGGCTTTTTTTGATCCGCGCCACTCTTTGAGGTAAGCATGCGAACGGTTGGTTTGGGTGTTGCGCATCAGGTAATGCACTAAGGTTCCCGATTGAGCGGGAGGCAGGTCTTTTACAATCGCCCAATAAGTTTTTTTGACCAACTTTTCCTTGAACATCTGGTTGAGCCGTATCTGGGCTTTGGTTGTCCGGGCAAAAATAACAGCGCCGCTTACCGGCCTGTCTAACCGGTGCACTACACCCAGGAATACTTCGCCGGGTTTGTTGTATTTCCGTTTCAAAAAGTCTTTCACCGTTTGCTCCATCGTAACGTCACCTGTTTTGTCGGCCTGTACGATTTCCCCACAATGCTTATTGATAATGATCAAATGATTGTCTTCATATAAAATATCCATAATCTACCTGTACTTGATGGTCGTTTCAGGACTGATTTTACTGATGATGGCCGAAGGCAGGAGCAACATCACGAAAATGGCGACGGCTGCCCCCACATTGATAAGGATAATTTGAAACATATGTATGGAGATAGGGACCTTGTCGAGATAATAATTATCCTGATCAAGTGAAATAAACCCGAATTTCCATTGCAACCAGCATATCACCAACGCAAAGACATTCCCCCACAGCAACCCTTTGCCAATAAAATAGGCGGATTCGTAAAGAAACACCTTACGGATAAAGCGACTACTGGCTCCTAATGCTTTCAGTATGCCAATGGTGGAAGTCCGTTCGAGAATAACGATCAACAAGCCTGAAATCATATTAAAACCAGCGACCAATACCATCAACAACAGAATAATGGCTACGGTGGTATCCTGAAGGTTCAACCAGTCAAATATTTGTGAATACAACTCACGGACATTCTGCACATTCTGGGTCGTACCCTCTTCTGAAAGACGGAAACCCGCCAGGTCGAAAACCTCGTCGGTTACTTCCTGAAGCTTGTCGAAATCGCGGATAAAAATTTCGAATCCGCTGATCTGATCCGGTGCCCAGCCGCTTACTTTTTGCAACTGCCTCATATCCACCAACGCATACACTTTTTCAAGTTCCACCAAGCCGGTACTATAGATCCCGGATACGGTAAATGAACGAAACCGGTCAGGATTTATAAAGAGACCGATCACGCGGTCGCCTAATTTTACTTGGAGCTGTTTGGCTGTGTATTGCGACAGTATAATGCTGTTCGATGCCGCCGAGTCGGGAAGCTCAAAAATGTCTCCTTCAACCATATTTCTTTTGAAAAAATCCCAATCGAAATCCCTGTTGATTCCTTTTAACACGATGACCTGACCCTCGTTGATGCTTTTCATCATGGCCGGCTTGATACAGAATTCCTGTACATGCCGTACTTCCGGAATTGATTTTATACCAGCCAGGAAAGGTTGGTCGGCCGAAATAGGCGACATATTATACATTGAGTAGTGGCTATCAAGGTTGGTAATCTGTATGTCGGCTGCAAATCCTGTAGCCTTACGTCCAACTTGTTCCTTGAAGCCGGTAGTTACAGCAACAGCAACAATCATCACGGCAATACTCAGCGCAATACCGAAAATGCTGATGGTGACCATTAATCCGGTTGATTTCTTTCCCGATCCTCCAAACAGCAAACGTTTGGCGATGTATAATTCAGTGTTCAAGATACGATATTTAGTGACCGACAAAAATATGAAATAATGTGCATATAATTGCAGTACTGATGAAAACCAAGTTTGATTTTTGTTTTCCATCATAAAAGATTATTTTTGATGCCTCAATATTGAGGAGTCAATACAACAAGAACGAGTAAAAAATATACATCAATAAGATGAATTTGGATTTTAGCAAAGCGGGCGGATTGATACCCGCTGTAGTGCAGGATGCCACCACCGAAAAGGTGTTGATGGTGGGTTTTATGAATGAGGAAGCATACGAAAAAACGGTAGCCGATAAGTTGGTGACATTTTACAGCCGTACGCGCAACCGTCTGTGGACAAAAGGCGAAGAGAGTGGTAATTGTCTCGATGTGGTCGACATTTTGATTGATTGCGATCATGACACATTGCTCATCAAGGCTAACCCGCGCGGTCCGGTCTGTCATACTGGCGCCGACACTTGTTTTGGTGAAGACAACAAGCACGATGGCGTACATTTTCTTGAGTACCTGCAAAATTTTATCACGGTGCGCCGGAAAGAAATGCCGAAAGGATCGTACACCACAAAACTTTTCGATAGCGGCATCAATAAAATAGCACAAAAGGTGGGTGAGGAAGCCGTAGAGCTGGTTATTGAAGCCAAAGACCAGAATGACGACCTATTCCTGAACGAAGCCGCCGACCTGATGTACCATTTCATTGTGTTACTTACGGCCCGTGACTATAGCCTCAAGGATGTGGCCAGCGTGTTGAATACTAGGCACCAATAAAATTAAGAATTAAAAATGAAGAATTAAGAATTTTAGTTCGGCAAGCCGGTTTCTTATACCTTCATTCTTAATTCTTCATTCTTAATTTGATAAATTGTGTCTTTTTCGGGAAAGATTATATGGATCACAGGTGCATCGTCGGGTATCGGCGAGGCATTGGCTTATGAATGGTCGCGGCTTGGCGCCCGGCTGATACTTTCGGCACGCCGTGAAAGCGAACTGGAACGGGTAAAGGCTTCCTGTGCCCACAGCGAATGGTGTACCGTGGTGCCGCTCGACCTGTCGAACCAGCAGGAGATAGAAGCAACCGCCGATCGTGTGCTTCAACAGTTCGGATGCGTAGATGTTTTAGTGAATAATGGCGGTATCAGCCAACGTTCGTTAGTGATTGATACTGATATGTCCGTCGATCGCCGTATCATGGAGGTGGATTATTTCAGTGGTGTTGCACTTACCAAGAAACTACTCCCGGCGATGGTTGCCAAAGGTGGAGGACACATCATTGCGATCAGCAGCATCGTGGGGATGTTTGGATTCCCGTTGCGTTCGGCTTATTCGGCAGCTAAGCATGCACTGCACGGATTTTACGAATCGGTTTGGGCAGAGCTGAATACACAGGGAATCCGTGTAACGGTAGTATGTCCGGGACGTATCCTTACCAACGTATCACTGCATGCGCTTACCAAAGATGGAAAACCGCACGGTGAAATGGACCACGGACAGGCCAATGGTATCACGGCAGAAACATGCGCCCGCAAAATTATCAAGGCTGTACGCAAAAACAGGAAGGAAGTTTATATCGGAAAGAAAGACCTGTTGATGATCTATTTCAAACGTTATATTCCATGGTTGTACTATCGGTTGGTTTCGAAGGTGCAACCCAAATGACGAAAAACGACTTGTAGGTATTCTCCTCGTACAGGTTTTATGCGTTTTTCATATCAACACTTTGCGTCTTAGCGCCTTTGCGTAATTTTATTGCACGCAAAGGCGCTAAGACGCAAAGGATAAAATAATTCGGCTAAAAACACACACACTTTTTATAGTTCGAAATAGAACCCTCTCTCGGATAATTCCTCGTACTTCCGCTTATCGAAACTATATATTTTAGGCGCCTTGTGTGGCGCTTCACTCTTTACTTCATGGTGATCGATGAGCAGACCTGTGCCAAGTATCTTCTTACGAAAGTTACGCCGGTCCAAAGAGGTTTGCAGCACTGTTTCGTATAAGCGGTGCAGATCAGGCAATGTGAATCGTTCGGGGAGCAATTCGAAACCAATAGGTTGATAACGGATCTTTCCTTTCAGGCGTTCCGTGGCTACTTTCAATATCTCTTGGTGATCGAAAGCAAGGGATGGCAACTCCGTTAATGGAAACCACCGTACGCGTGAGGTGTCTTGTCCGGCTTGTGCCGCATAGTTGGCCAATTTGACAAGAGCATAATAGGCGATGCTCACTACACGGTATCGCGGATCGCGGTCAACTGCCGAAAAGGTATACAATTGCTCCATATAGATATTCTCAAGACAGGTTTCCTGCTTCAGTTTGCGACGGGCACAAGTTTCCGTATCTTCATCCATATCGATGAAACCACCAGGCAATGCCCACATATCCTTAAACGGCTCTATGGCGCGTTCGATCAACAATATTTTGAGTTCGCCTTCTTCAAAACCGAAAATAACACAGTCGGTGGTAACAGCCGGACGCGGATATTCGTAAGTATACGACATTTTGGATTACAGTTTTAATCTTGCTTAGTGACTTTGTGTCTTCGTGGCAAAGGAATCAGCCACGAAGACACGAAGGTTGTATACGGTTATCAATCGAAAATGATTATGCTTCCGTGGATTTTGCTATTCGCATTCCGTACTGCTCTTGTAAACCGGCAAAAGCTTTCACAGTGGCATCCTCAAAGCCGGGGATAGGCGATGCACAATCCTCCAACAGAGTGATACGACGTGTAATATTTGGCTGATCAGCAAAATGCTCCAATATCTGTGTCACCGATGCCAGCACACAATGGCTTGAGGCTTCCCCGGCAACATATACCTCGTCGGCTTGTGCCACAGCATCGAGCACTGCTGTATTTACAAAGCCTTCCGGGTCATACTCGGCACGGATGATGCCGTACATCTCCGACCAAGGGTTCTGTCCTTTAGCAACCAACATAGGAGCACAACGGCGTGCAGCGGAATGGAAATAAAGCATCCGGGTGAACTCACCTTCGAGGTCGGCGCCGTAGGTGCTGGCCAGGCAGTGGTATGGCCAGATGCAGAGTCGCTTTTGATTGGTGACTTCGAGGTTTTGCAGGTATTCAAGCGCACGGTACCGTGCGCCGTTGGCAGGGTTCCAACGACGGTTCAGCACATCGTCGTGCGTGATGATGGTGAAAGGCGCTGGTTGCCGCCCTTGCGGATCCTTCCACCAGCACGGATGGAACACTTGTGCCGCTGAATGCGTATCGAGGCTGCATAAGACCTGCGTCAACCGGCCGGCATTGCGGTACATCCAGCGGGTGAGGCGCTCCACGTCGCCTTTTGAACCGGGAACCGCCAAGCTGCCCAATCCTTCCATAAAGTCATTCTGCACGTCGATAGCCAACAGCAGGGTCTTTTGGGTATCGGTATCTGCTGGCGCCAGGTTTTCACTTTCGCCCAGGGCGATGATCTCCGCCATGTTGGTTTTGCCTTGCAACGAG
Source organism: Bacteroidales bacterium (assembly GCA_031547085.1). Classification (GTDB taxonomy): domain Bacteria; phylum Bacteroidota; class Bacteroidia; order Bacteroidales; family UBA4181; genus JAIRLS01. The sequence goes on along the minus strand of JAVBSH010000041.1, from coordinate 1,401 downwards.
GCAATGTTTTGGGTGTTGACGATTTGTTCGTAAGATGTCTTCATATCACGAATTAACACGAATTATTCATACACAAATTACACAAAAATATTTATCTACAATTTACTAAGCCCACGAAGAATTATACGAGTTCGTGAAATTGCCTCCGGTGAAACCGTTTCACTAAGTTCGTATTAATTCGTGTCAATTCGTGGACACATGAGCCGATAGTTTTCATCATCAAAACAAACGAAAACTACCTTTTCTATTTCATCATGCTGCGATAAGAACTCAGTTACCGTTTCGAGTGCAATTTTTGCGGCTGCCTCCTTCGGATAACCGTAAATCCCGGTGCTGATGTTTGGGAAAGCGATGGTACGGCAACCATGATCAACAGCTAATTGCAGCGAGTTACGGTAACAATTGGCCATTTTTTCCGGTTCTTGGTTCTGCCCGCCATGCCAAACCGGCCCAACAGTATGAATGACGTACTGTGCAGGCAGTTTCCCGGCACGGGTAATGACAGCTTCACCGGTCGGACATCCGCCCTGCCTTGCCCTGACGGCTTGGCAATCCTCCAATATCTGTGGCCCTCCAGCCCGATGAATGGCGCCATCCACACCGCCACCACCTAATAATGAACTATTGGCAGCATTTACAATGACATCGACTTTCATGGTGGTGATGTCACCTTTGATGATTTCTATTTTCTGATTCATACCAATCTATTTTTATTTATAATCCTAATCCTCCACTGACAGGGTCTGTCGACCACTGTCAGGGAGTATCGCAGCCCTGTCAGTGGTCGACAGATCCTGTCAGTGGCAAAATGTAAAACATGATAGGCTACATCTGTTCCAACAAACGTTCCAGTATCCTGTACGATTCGCCAAGCCCGGCCCTGTCGTCCAACAACAGATTGTAATAGGGCTTACGTGTATTCATTACCGGACTTTCGTTGATATAGTCGGGTGCATAACCATTCCGTTCACAATAATCGATAGCCGACCGGAGGTTTTCACCCTCATTGGCCGTAAACAAGATAAGCTTGAATCCTGCTTTTTTGCATTTGGCCAGGAGTTCTTCCACTTTGGGATATGTGTCGCCCACTCCATGGCAGTCAAACACTGTATTGTCGAAATCGAAAGCAATGTACAGCGAGCCGTACTTGTTGTATTCGTCGTGAAGGCGTTTACAACATTCATCATCATCCAAATATCTGTCTTCCATATTTTAAAATATTAAATTGCGATAAAGACCTAACAGGTTTTCAAAACCTGTTAGGTGGGGTGTAAAAAATTTGGGTTTTATCAACAAAGATCATCGTTCCACTTTTTAAACAACTTATTTCTTTTCCCCAAAAGGCTTTCCCCGATATTTTCATTTTTCCACTGTTTAATATCCTCGACCTTTACAATTTCC